>MFXJ01000001.1:0-2677 GCA_001787465.1 Candidatus Peregrinibacteria bacterium RIFOXYB2_FULL_32_7
CAGTTTTTGAATCTGGATTTGATTGATTCTGTATCGGAATAGCTTGATCTTCGGCCATGAGCTTTTTGTATTTAAAAAATATTCTTTAAATTATAGCATGAAATGAGTTTAGTAGAAAACGATGTGGCTTGATTAAAAGAGCGTTTTGTTGTCTTTTTATGTTCTATATTGTCATTTGTTATGAAAACTTCTAAATTTCCCTATTTTTTTTAAAAAAAAATGATATTATTCTTACGTAAAAAAACTTTCTGTACAGACGTAAAATTTCATGTCTCAACCTTCTAAACTTTTTTAATTATGTCAGATGATGGAAAAGAAATACAACCCCCTGAAACGACTCTTTTTAATGAAAAAATTATAAACAGAGATGTTACTGAAGAAATGCAAACTAGTTATTTGGATTATGCCATGAGTGTCATTGTTGCTAGAGCTTTGCCTGATGTCAGAGACGGACTCAAGCCTGTTCATAGAAGAATTTTATATGCCATGAATGAGTCTGGATTTAAACATAGTGCGAAATTTGTTAAATCAGCCAGAATTGTCGGTGATGTTCTTGGTAAGTATCATCCTCATGGAGATACGGCAGTTTATGATTCTCTTGTTCGTATGGCTCAGCCTTTTTCTTTGCGATATCCTTTGATTCATGGACAAGGAAATTTTGGTTCTATTGATGGTGATAATCCTGCGGCCATGAGATATACAGAAGCGAAAATGGAAAAAATTACGGAAAATATTCTTAGCGATATTGATAAAGAGACTGTGGGTTTTATGGATAATTATGATGGTTCTCGACAAGAGCCAAAAGTTTTACCTACCAAAATACCAAACTTGATTATTAACGGAAGTATGGGAATAGCAGTCGGTATGGCTACCAATATTCCGCCTCATAATTTAGGAGAAGTTATTTCTGCGATTCTTCAGCTTTTGAAAGATCCAGAAGTTACAATTGACGATTTGATGGAACACGTGAAAGGACCTGATTTTCCTACTGGCGGTATTATATACGGAGTAAATGAACTTAAGCAGATGTATGCGACAGGACGAGGAGGGGTCGTTGTTCGCGCGAAAACTGAGATCCAAGAACTAAAAAACGGAAAGTTCCAAATTATTGTGAATGAAATACCATATCAAGTGAATAAATCCGTACTTGTTTCTAAAATCGCTGAACTTGTTAGAGATAAAAAAATTCAAGGTATTACCGATATTCGTGATGAGTCAAATAAAGAGGGGATAAGAGTAGTGATTGAACTTAAAAAAGATTCCTATCCTAATAAAATTTTGAATCAATTATACAAGCTCACTCCGCTACAGACAAGTTTTAATATGAATATGATTGCTTTGGTGGGTGGGATTCAGCCTAAACTTTTGAATCTAAAGCAGGTATTTTTGTATTTCATTGAGCATAGAAAAGAAATGATAACTAATAGGACAAAATTTGAGTTGAAAGTGGCAAAAGAAAGAGCGCATATTTTAGAAGGTTTAAAAATAGCAATTGATAATATTGATGCCGTTATTGAAACAATTAGATCAGCTGAAACAAAAGAATCCGCTCACATGAAATTAATGGAACAGTTTCAGTTATCTGATAAACAAGCAACAGCGATACTTGAAATGAGACTTCAGAGTCTTGCTGGTTTGGAAAGGAAAAAAATAGATGATGAATATGCTGAAAAAATAGCTTTAATTAAAGAATTAGAATCTATTTTAGCCGATGAAGGGAGAATTATAAAAATAATTCAGGATGAATTGAAAGAAATAAAAGAAAAATTCGCTGATGAGAGGCGTACGCAGATTGTTGCGTATAGCTTGGAAAAAATGTCGCTTAAAGATGTAATACCGAACAGTGATATGGTAATTATGTTGACAAAGCAGAATTACGTCAAAAGAGTTAGCGCTGATACTTTTAAAAGTCAGCATCGTGGCGGTAAGGGAATTATTGGATTAACGACCAAAGAAGAGGATAGTATTGAAATATGCAAATTTGCCAAAAATCACGATGAAATGCTTTTCTTTACAAATAAAGGGCGAGTTTTTAAGCTACCGGTATATGAAATTCCAGAAGCTTCTAGAATTGCAAAAGGTCAAGCGATAGTTAATATTTTGCAATTACAAGAAGAAGAAAAAGTTACTGCTATTTTGAATATTGATGATAAAACTCAAGATAAATATTTTTTCATGGCGACAAAAAAGGGGACTGTAAAGAAAACTCCAATTGAAAGTTTTAAAAATGTAAGAAAAACTGGAATTATTGCTATTAATATAAAACCAGGAGATGAGCTTAAATGGGTCAGAGAATCTAATGATTTATATAAAATAGTTTTGGCTACAAAAGAAGGCAAAGCCATTGTTTTTGAAGAGAAAAATGTCAGATCAATGGGCAGAGCGTCAGCAGGAGTACGAGGCATAAGATTAAAACCTAATGATGAAGTAGTGGAAATGGATACGATAAAAACTGTGAATGCTCAACTTTTTGTTATAATGGAAAATGGTCTTGGTAAAATGAGTCGAGTTGAAACCTACAGGCTTACGGCTAGAGGCGGATCAGGAGTTAAAACCGCGAATATAACAGCTAAAACTGGAAAAATTATCGGAGCAAAAATTATCGAAGAAGGTGAAGATTGCGATCTTGTTTTGATTTCGAAAAATGGACAAACCATACGTATGGGCATAAAAGATA
>MFXJ01000001.1:2698-8623 GCA_001787465.1 Candidatus Peregrinibacteria bacterium RIFOXYB2_FULL_32_7
CTCAGGGCGTGCATATTATGAGATTAAATAATGGTGATAAAGTTGTGTCTTGTTCGTTACTTGAAAAATCAGAAGAAGAAGAAGTAGAGGTTGTTATTGAAGATAAAGAAAAGCAGGCGGTGTTGTTATAAAAGGATAAAGAAGAATAGTGATTCGTGGTTCGTGGCTTGAGATTGAATGGCATTTATTCATAAATTTAAAATTTAAAATTTAAAATTTCCTTAAAAATGCGTAAATTTCTTCTTTTTTCCTTTGTAACTTTAGTTTCGTTAATTTTAGCGCCCATGGTTTTTTCCGCATCAGGTGATCTTTCTGTTGATCAATCAAGTGTCTGGATGACGCCTGGTTCTCCGGTTACAAGTTATGATACAATTATTTATGCTAAAATAAAAAATAATGGAGATGTTGATAGTATTGGTACAGTGACATTTACTTTGAAATCAAGTGGTGAAAAAATAGCTTCTGACCAGCCTGTATCTGTATTAGCAGGTAGTACTGATGATGTCTTTGTCGCTTGGAAAGCAAATTATGGAACGCATGATATTGTTGTTAAAATTATTCCTTGGGATGCTTCTTTGGATAATCCTAATAATAACTCTACTTTTATTAATTTTTCTGTAGATTATGATACTGATTTTGATATGATTGGGAATAGATCGGATGTTGATGATGATAATGATGGTTGTATTGATTCAGAGGATCTTTTTCCTCTTGATAAAAAAGAATGTCTTGATAGTGATGGTGATTCTATCGGTGATAATGCAGATGAAGATGCTGATAATGATGGCTGTATTGATCTTGAGGATGCTTTTCTTACTGATGCGACAGAATGTCTTGATACTGATAAAGATGTGATAGGAAATAATAAAGACGAAGATGATGACGGCGATGCACTTTTGGATGAAGAAGAGATTGCTTTGGGAACGGATCAATTAGATGCAGATAGTGATGATGATACTATTAATGATAAAAATGATTTATTCCCTCTTGATCCAAGTGAAAGTTATGATAATGATTTGGATGGAATAGGTGATAATGCTGATATTGATGATGATAATGACGGTTTTTTGGATGAAGAAGATGAGTTTCCATTTAATCCAGCTCCAGTAATTTCTTTTAAAAATAAAGCAGTTAGAGCTTCTATAAATGAAGAAGTTGTTTTTGATGGGAGTGAATCATATGATCCGGAGGGCGAAGAAATATCATTTATATGGGAGATTGATGGACAAAAATTTTCTCAGCCGATTGTTACTTATACATTTACAGAGATTGGGACGTATGCTGGTTTGGTGAAAGTTAGCGACTCTCATGGACAAAATCGTGAATTTCAATTTCAGATATATATAAGAGATTATGTTATATATGTCTGGGGGGGGATTTTCCTTCTTATTTTACTTGCAATTGGGACTATTTTAAAGTACAGTTCTGTAGCTTCGAAAAGGAGAAAGTAATTAGTGTTATTCGCCTTAATAACTTGCTAGGCGGACATTTTTCAAAACTTTCAAAATTTTTTTAAATTTCTAAACTCTATTAATTGACATGAAAACCGATATTCATCCTAAATATTATAAAGACGCAAAAGCAATTTGTGCTTGTGGTGCAGTATATAATTTTGGAAATACTGTAAAAGAAATTAAAGTAGATACTTGTTCCGCTTGTCATCCTTTTTATACAGGCAAGAAGAGGATTCTTGATTCCAGTGGACGCGTTGAACGATTTAAACAAAAAATGGTTCACGCTCATGATTTTGAGCAAAAGAAAAAAGAAAGAGAAGAAGAAAAGAAAAAAACAGTTTTAGATAAGATTGAAGAGGAAAAAGAAAGACAAGAAAAGGTAAAAGAAGAAGCACAGTTAAAAGAAATGACTATTGATACGCCTAGTGTTGCAGAAAAAGTGGTAAAAGATGAAAAAGAAGAAAAGAAAGTAAAAAGTAAAAAGAAAAAAAAGTAAAATGTACGATCAATGATTATTTCTTATGTCCAATACATTTGGTCACATTTTCCGTGTAACTACCTGGGGTGAATCGCATGGTCGAGCGATTGGAGGGATTATTGATGGATGTCCGGCTGGGATTCCGCTTTCAGAAAAAGATATTCAACCTGATTTGGATCGTAGAAAACCTGGACAAAGCGATGTGACGACCGCTAGAAAAGAAGAGGATAAAATAGAAATTTTATCAGGAGTTTTTGAGGGTAAGACAACTGGCACGCCTATTTCTATGATTATTTGGAATAAAGATCAACAATCAAAAGATTATTCAGAGTTAAAAAACGTATATCGACCTCAACATGCTGATGAGACGTATGACTTGAAGTATGGATTTCGAGATTATCGAGGCGGTGGTAGAGCTTCTGCTAGAGAAACAGCGATGCGTGTTGCTTGCGCCGCAGTTGCTAAAAAAATGTTTAAATATTTGAAATTAAAAATAAAAGTAGTGGCTTATACTAAACAGATTCAAAATTTAAAACTTGAAAAAGTAGATTTAAGTGTCATTGAAAAAAATTCAGTTAGAACTGCTGATTTAAAATTAGCAGAAAAAATGGAGGCTTTAATTTTAAAAGCGAAAAAAGAAGATGATTCTTTAGGCGCGATTATCGAAGCGCAAATTTTAAATTGTCCAAAAGGTTTAGGCGAGCCTGTTTTTGATAAAATTAAAGCTGATTTCGCAAAGGCTTTGATGAGTATAAATGCAGTTTTAGGATTTCAATATGGCGCAGGATTTAATTGTGCTAATTTAAAAGGCTCAGAAAATAATAAAAATGAGAATGGAATTTATGGCGGAATTACAAATGGTCAACCAATAATAATGCAAGTTGCGATTAAGCCAACTTCTTCAATAAAAGTGGGAGGCAGGCATGATCCATGTTTAGCGCCAAGAGCGGTACCGATTGTGGAAGCAATGATTTGGCTTACACTTGCTGATCATTACTTGAGGCAAAAAATTTATAATTTATAATTTTAAATTTATAATTCGTATGTGTGGTATCTTTGCATATTTCGGTCCGCAAACAAATCCTTTGGAAATTGTCATTAAAGGTTTAAAAAAGCTTGAATATCGAGGTTATGATTCTTGGGGAGTGGCTTTAAAAACAAATAATGATTTTTTGATTCATAAAGAGGTAGGCAAAATCGGAGATTTTTCTTTTTCAGATTTACAAAAGATATTTCCAATTTCAAATTCCCAATTACCAATTATCAAAATAGCGATAGGTCATTCTCGTTGGGCGACTCATGGTGGCGTTACGGAATATAATGCTCATCCGCATTGGAGTAAGAATAAAGAAGTTGTGCTTTGTCATAACGGAATTTTTGAAAATTATTTGAAAATTAAAGAGAAGCTTATTAAAAAAGGTTATACTTTTCGTTCGGAAACGGATACTGAAGTTTTGGCGCATTTAGTTGAGGAATATATGCACGAAAGTAATTTTGAAAATGCAGTGAAAAAAGCTTTATCTGAAATTGAAGGTAGATATGCAGTGATTTTAATCTCAAAACATGAAGATAAATTAATTGCGGCTAGACGCGGATCGCCTTTGATTATTGGGAAGAATGGTCATGATGGTGAGTATTTTATTGCTTCTGATATTCCTGCTTTTCTTGAATATACCAATAAAGTTCAGTATTTAGATGATGATGAGATGGTAATTATTGATGTAAGTGGAGCTAGATTTGAAAACATGAGAACTCATGAAAAAGTGAATAAAAGAATTGTGGAAATTGAATGGAAAGTAGAAGAGGCTGAAAAGGGCGAGTACCCGCATTTTATGATTAAAGAAATTATGGAACAAAAAAATACTTTATATCGAGCTATTAATCAGTCTGCGGAAAAAATTCATGAAGTCGCAAAAGCCATCAAATCTGCTCGAGGGACGTTCTTTGTTGGTTGCGGGACAGCCGGTAAAGTTTGCATGACAGCTGAATATCTTTTTTCAAAAATAGCGAAAAGGCATATTAATGTGATTTTTGGATCAGAATTTAAATTTCATCAAGATTTTCTTACTGATAAAAGTTTGCTAATCTCAGTATCTCAAAGCGGAGAAACGGCAGATTCGCTTGAAGCCATAGAAGTCATAAAAAAACTTGGAGGGAGAGTTGTGTCAATTCTAAATAATGAAGCTTCAACAATGGCTAGACTTTCAGATATTGTTTTACCAAATAAAGCTGGTCCAGAAAAGGCAGTAGCTTCAACTAAGGCAACGACGGCTCAGTTGGCAATTTGTACTTTGCTTGCTTATGCGATGGTCGATAAATTAGATGAAGGAGAAAAACTTTTAATTAAAACGGCCAGTCAAATTAATGATATGCTTAATCCAAGATATGAAGATCATATTTATAAACTTTCTGAAAAGATTAAATCAGCAGAAAATATTTATATTATCGGTAGAGGTCTTAATTATCCAATGGCTTTGGAGTCAGCAATTAAATTACAAGAAGTATCTTATATTCATGCTCAGGGTTTTGCGGGGGGAGAATTGAAACATGGACCAATAGCTTTGATTTCAGAGAATACGCCTTGTATTGCTTTGGTAGCTAATGACGAATCAAAAAGTGAGATTTTGAGTAACGCTATGGAAGTTAAGTCCAGAGGCGGATATATAATTGGTATATCACCTGAGAATGCCGAAGTTTTTGATTATTGGATTAAAGTTCCTGATTGCGGAAATTGTTCACCGATTGTAAATATTATTCCAGTGCAAATTTTGGCTTATCAATTAGCGGTGATGAGAGAAAATAATCCAGACATGCCAAGAAATTTAGCGAAAAGCGTGACAGTTAAATAATTTTAAATTATATTTAAAATTTAAAATTTGTAGCCGCGTTTTGCAAAACGCGGAGTGAGCGAAGCGAACAAAATGATCGGATTCGTAACGTAAATTCTTTTTTTAAATATGTAAAAATTTTTTTAAATTTTTCAAATTTGACATTTTTTATACGAAAATATATTCTTAAAGCGGATTTTTTATATAGATGATTTTGCTGAAAAAATTGAAAATTTGTGTTTTGTGTGGAGGACCTTCTTTGGAACGAGGTGTTTCTTTGAATTCTGCGCGGTCGGTTTGCGATCATTTACAAAGTGATGATACTTCCGTTTTTCCAGTTTATTTCGATCATTTCAAAAATGCTTATGAAATTTCTCAAGCTCAGCTTTATTCGAATACACCGTCTGATTTTGACTTCAAATTACATCAAACTGCTAGACCATTAAGTAAGACTGCTCTTAAAGATTTTTTAAAATCAGTTGATATTGTTTTCCCAGCTATGCATGGATCTTTTGGCGAAGATGGAGGGATTCAGAAAATTTTAGAACAATATAAAGTAAATTATATCGGTTCAGACGCTAAAGCTTGCAAGAAATGTTTTGATAAATATAATGCTAATGAGTTTATAAAAAGACAAGGATTTTTTACAATTCCATCAATAGCTTTAAAGTCTCATTTAAAAAATCACAAACAGGAGCTGAATAAATTTTTTATTCAGAATAATCTAAAGCGAGCAGTAGTTAAGCCGGCGACAGGAGGATCTAGTATCGCAGTTTTTTCGGTGAATAATGTTTCAGAAGCTTTAGAAAAAACTAGATATATTTTTAGTAAAAAAATTGATACTAAGGTCGTAATTGAACCTTTTTGCGAAGGAATTGAATTTACAGTAATTGTTTTACAGAATAGATTTGGTTTACCGGTGGCGATTTTACCGACTGAAATAGAAATAGATTACCGAGAAAATCAAATTTTTGATTATAGAAAGAAATATTTAGCTAGTAATCAAGTGAAATATCATTGTCCGCCTCGTTTTGAGGATGAAGTTGTTGAAAAAATTCAAATTCAAGCTGAACAGATTTTTCAACTTTTTGGCATGCGTAATTTTGCTCGGTTTGATGGTTGGATATTAAAGGATGGTAATATTTGGTTTTCTGATTTTAATCCA
>MFXJ01000001.1:8638-18547 GCA_001787465.1 Candidatus Peregrinibacteria bacterium RIFOXYB2_FULL_32_7
CAGAATAGCTTTTTGTTCCAGCAAAGCGCGCAAGTAGGAATGAGTCATGACGATTTATTGAGATATGTAATTGAAAACGCATTACATCGTGATTCGTGTTTCGTGATTCGTGGTTCGTCTGAATTACGAAACACGAATCACGAATCACGAACTAAAATAAATGTGCTTTTTGGAGGATCAACTGCTGAACGTCAAGTATCTGTCATGAGTGGGACTAATGTTTGGTTAAAACTTAGAAAATCAAAAAAATATGTTCCAGAGCCATATCTTTTGTCCTGTGATAATAAAACTGTTTGGAAATTGCCTTATGCTTGCAATTTACAGCATACAGCTGAGGAAATTGAAGATATGTGTAGAAATGCGCAGAAATCTGAAAAAAGACTTTTGAGTTTACGGAGAAGAGTTTTGGAAAAATTAGGACTTGATGTGAAAAATTGCAGTGAAAAAATATTTTTACCGCAAAAAATGACTTTGAAAGAATTTATAAAAAAATCAAAAAATGTCTTTATCGCGCTTCATGGTGGAATAGGGGAGGATGGGACTTTGCAGAAAATTCTAGAAAAAAAAGGCATTAAATACAATGGTTCAAATTCACAAGCGTCAACGTTATGTATGGATAAATTTGCTACAGCTAAAGCTTTGGAAAATCTAGAAGATGAAGGGATTTTTACTGCAAAAAAAGTTTTAAAAAAATCGTCTGATTTTAAAAAATTTACCAAAAAAGATTTCGAATTATTTTGGAGGAAATTGCATAGAGATTTAGGATCAAAAACGATAATTGTGAAACCGAAAGGGGATGGATGCAGTGCTGGTATTGTTAGGCTTTTTACGGCTCAAGATTTAAAAAATTATGTAAAAGAAGCTTTAAGGGAAACGCATTTTATAAAGCCTGGAACTTTTAGCAATCATAATGGAATTATTGAAATGCCGACTGAAAAAATGAAGGAATTGATGTTTGAAGAATTTATTGAAACTGATCGGGCCAGTGTGATTAAAGGAAAATTAAAATGGCAGAAAAAAAGCGGCTGGATTGAGATAACGGTTGCTGTTTTAGGTAAAGGAAAAAATTTAAAATCTTTAAATCCAAGTTTCTCTGTTGCGGAAGGAAATATTTTGAGTTTGGAAGAGAAATTTCAAGGCGGAACAGGGATTAATATTACTCCTCCTCCACAATCTTTTGTGAAAAAGCAAGCGATAGATTTAACTAAAAAAAGGATAGAAAGAGTAGCCAGAATTTTGAATTTATCAGGTTATGCTAGGATCGATGCTTTTATGCACATTAAAACCGGAGAAATTATTGTAATAGAAGTTAACACCATGCCGGCTTTGACACCATCAACCGTGATTTATCATCAAGCTTTGGCAGAAAAAGAGCCGATGTATCCAAAAGAATTTTTGGAAAAAATTTGCAATAATTTCACTTTATAATGTAAGATAAAATCTTTTAAATTTTTTATTATGGCTAGCCAAGGTTTAGAAAGTTTGAGTCAAGCTGATTCAGTAGATTTTTTTAAGGGTGTAGAGAATCTTGCAAAATTTGATGAAAGGAATAGGGGTCGAGATTGGGAGGGAAGAGGTGGTTTATATCAACAATATAGATACTTTGAAGCCGCAGAACAAGTAATTGCAGGTTTATCTGAGAGACAGAAGGCGCAAGCATTAAATGAATTAATTGAAGCAAGAGTTACAGCAGAAAAAACAGATTTAGCTTATCCAAAAGAAGATGTTGAGAGAGTAATAGCTTTGTTGGAAGGACAAACAAGAGAGCAAGCAGGATCAGTTTTACAAAGTTAGATTTTATTATATATTTTGCATTTCAGCATCATCTTTTGGAAACATTTTTCTTATTTTTTCTGTTATTTCTTCAATAAAAGTTTTTATTTTTTCAGGAGATCTAAAATCTATAATATTTACTATAGCTAATTCTTTACTTCCTGGGCTTAGATGTATTCCTCTTCTTCCTTTTCTAATATTTGTCTTTCCTTCAGAATCTCCAAGCATATGTACCTGCACAAGAATATTAGCCTCCTGTTGATTTCGTCTTAATTCTAATGCGCTTCCAGGTGTAACTATTAAAGTTGTGCAAAATGAAGAATCGATTCCTAATGCATCTTGTATATTTAATTTTACTTGAGTAAATGAACCGCTAACTATAAAGCGAGTATCACATATAGGTGCATGAAAATTTAAATCAGGTATAGATAAATCAGGAATTACTGAGCCAGTTAAATTTGGAGAATATATAATAGTCGCCGAATCATCAGAACATTCTAGCTCTGGAACGGATCTATTAATCCAACATCCCGAATTTTTAGGTTTTTTTCCCCCCTCCCCTTTTCCTATTGTTTTTTCTGTTAGAATTACACCATTATTTAATCCTCTTAAATAAGCAGATTGATTTGGTTCTATTAAAATCAGTCCTTTCCCTTCTAAAAAACTTGGTTCTATGACACCATTTAATGCTAGCCTTGTATCATGATATGTTATGAAAATATCATTTGGTGGTTGAGGATCATTTTTTGCACTTGATAATAATTCAGCACATCCTACAGCAAGCGTTGCAACTACTGGGATCACGGGAGAAAGAAGTCTTGAACTATTCATCTTACGAAGATATTAAATTTGGTAAGAGACAGTAGCTTTACTTAATAATTCAAATATGTCAAGGTAATTTTTTATATTTTCCCCAATATATCTCTAACCCATTTCTCTTTTTCTTGATCCTGCATTTCTTGACCTAAACTTAGAAGTTTTTGATAAATTGATTTATAGCTTTTGGCTTCTTTTATAGTTTTTACATTTTTTATTTTTTGATAAAGATCGAAATATTGTTTTTGCAAACAAGCTTTGATCATTTCGTGTTTGCCTAATTTACGAAAAATTTGAAGTGCGTCTTTTAAATTATTTTTTTCATAATAGAAATGACCTTCATAAAGCGTTACTTTTGTCTGGAGTTCTTGGTCTCCATGCAATCTTGAATAGAAATGAGCTTTTTTGAAATTTTTATTATTTAAATAATAAACGGTTGCATTGTAATAAGCTTTAAGTAGAAGTTCTCGATCATTACATTGTTTGACGAAGTAAATTGCTTCCTCAAAATTATTAGCATTCATTTCAGATATAGCTAAGTTTCGGTAGGCAATATTTAAATTTTTACTAACCAAATCTTTGTTGGAACTGATTTTGTAAGCCAATTGCGCACTTTTTAGCATTACTTTTGGTGAAATTTGTTCTTGTTTTTCTCTTTGATCACTAACATCAAGTAAATTTGTGGAAATAATTTCTGTGATTGTAAGAATTTGTTCATTTTCAGTGTATTTAGCAAAATGTCCATTTGTAGCTTCAATATCAAGATCTTCGAAATGCAGGCAAACATGTTCTGGCAGAATTTTAATTTTTAGATCAGAGAGGGGAAATTTAAGAGAATAAAAGTACGCATAAAGAGTAACAATTTGATTGCAATCTCCGATTAATTTTGCTTCGAGGGGATTTTGAAGCAGATGTCCGAAACTAGTTGATTCTTGATAAGTAAATTTTTTGCCAGGTTCAAGATATTTCATAATTTGCCAAAGATAATTTAATTCTTTTTCTTTATTTACTGGATAGCTTAAATTTTTAATTTTTAATTCATTAATGATTTCTTGGGTGTAATTCGCACTCAAATCAACATTTTGTAAAAAATCAGTTTTTAATTTTTCTAAATCCTCATATCTTTTTCTTCTTTTTCGTTTTTTTAAATATTTATATTGCCTAGATTTCCATTCCAAATAAAGATTTAAAATCGCTAAATTTTCCTGCATTAATTCTAGCAATTGTTTTTGCACTACATCATTGAAACTGTCAGGTTTAAGTTTGCGCAAAAATTTTTCAACCTTTTTCTCAAATGGATGAGCGTAGGGGAGGATGAGAGCGAGGAGGAATTTTAGGATTGATTTCATGGGTTTGCGGGGCGGAATTTTTACTTTCTTGTTTTTTTGCTTCCTGCTAATCTAAATTTAGCTTCTATTTTTAAATATTACCATAGGTTTCAATATAATGAAAAAATTTTTTAAAAATTTTCTTTCCTTTTTCTTTTTACTTGATACTTGGAGAGATGTGGTGATTATTATTGTGTTAGTTTTTGCGATTAGGACTTTTGTTATTAGTCCTTATAGAATTAGTGGGCCTTCGATGTGCGATACTCTCAATGCTTATAATAACGGGGCTTGTAATCATGGAGAAGGCGAATATATTATTGTGAGCAAGTTTATGTATTTTTTTAGAGAACCGGAGAGAAGTGATGTTATTGTTTTTGTAAATCCAAATGGGCATGGAGAAAGTTTTATTAAAAGAGTTATCGGGCTACCTGGCGAAACAGTTGTTTTGAGAGGTGGTTTTGTTTATATAGAAAATGAAGCCTATCCTGAAGGGTTTAAGTTGGATGAGAGTGCTTATTTAAATGAAAAAAATTTAGGTTATACCAAAGCTTTTTCATTAGAGACAAGATTTGAAGTTCCAGCTGAATCTTATTTTGTGATGGGGGATAATAGAGTAGAAAGTCTTGATAGTCGGGCTCATTTTTCTTCGACTTTTAATATAGATGGGAAAGCGACAGCGTTTGTCCCAAAAGAAAGTATTAGTGGAATGGCTTGGATTATTTTGTGGCCATTTTCAGAAATTAAGTTAATTGGAGAAAAATAGTTTTTGATTGTAATTTTTGAAAAACTTTATATAATTTCCACAGATATTTTTACTTTTTTTCTTATAAAACACGCAGGTATCGTATAGTGGCTATTATGCGACCTTGCCAAGGTCGAGAGACGGGTTCAATTCCCGTTACCTGCTCCAGCCTTCGCTCTCTCCACTTCGTTACGAGCTTCGGCTGGCACGCCAGCCTAAAATGGTTTTTTATTAAATTTCTAATTGACCAAAATTATATAAATAAGCTATACTTGTTATATAAATAAGTATTTTTTTATGCAAACTATTGTTTTAAAAGTTGATGATAAAATTCCTCAAGAAATTGATATTATTAAGGAAGCAGAAGGTCTTGGCAATAAGACTGCTACTTTTATTTTTCTTATAAAGTATTATTTTTTAACTAAAAACAAATCTCTTGATAATTCTATTGAAATTTTTAATAAACTTTTAGATAGAATTGATATTAATTCTTTGCCTTCTGCAGAAGAACAATTAGTTGATGTTTAATTTTTTTTACAATGCAAATATTTTTTAGTAAAAATTTTAAACAGCAATTAAAGAAATTGAAGAAGAAATTTCCTAATATTAAAAATGATTTGTTGGAAAAATTAAGTTGGTTAAATTTTGAAAATGAGATTTATATAGGAAAGTCTATTTATACGATAAGGATAAAAAGTTCAGATCAAAATAAAGGAAAGTCTGGAGGGTTTCGAGTTTATATTTATTTTTATATACGAAAAAATTTATTAGTTCCTTTATGCATTTATAGTAAAAGCGATAAAGAAAATATTAGTGAAAATGAGCTTCAATATTATTTCGATCAAACTATTGAAGAGATGCTTCAAAGATTTTTACTTTGATTCAAAAATCGCTGAGCCTATTCTCAACATATTTGATCCAGCTTTTAATGCTAGTTGGTAATCTTGGGACATGCCCATTGAGAGAATGGTAAATGGTGAATGATGAATGGTGAATGTTTTTGAAATTTGCTGATGCAAATTTGTTAATTTTTGGAAACCTGCTAAAGTTTGTTTTTCTGTGAGGTCTTGTTTGGCGATTGTCATTAAGCCTTGAATTTCAATGTTTTTATATTTTTGAGATAATTCATTGATGATTTTTGCGTTAAGGTCTTTTGTTTTAAATCCATATTTATTTTCATCTTCAAAAATATTTATTTGCAGTAAAATTGGCATTACTTTATTTATTTTTTGACATTCTTGATTGATTTTTTCAATTAATTTAAAAGAATCAATAGATTGAATCATGTCAAAAATTTCAACTGCTTTTCTAACTTTGTTAGTTTGTAAATGCCCGATTAAATGTTTTGTAATTTTGAGGTTTGAAAGTTTTTGTTCGGCTGATTGAATTCTATTTTCTCCTATATCCGTGATCCCAGCTTCAATGACTTTTTTAATTTCATCAATAGATCGATTTTTTGTGACAACAACAAGGGTAGTTTTTGGATATGATTCTAATTCGTTGAGAATTTTTTGGAGATTTGAGAACATTTTAAATTAGTAATTGATAATTAATAGAACCCGAATTTGTTTTGCTTTTTAAGGAGGATTTTGCTAAATTTATAATACGATCTTTTTTCGAAATATTACAAATTTTTTTTATGGGAGGGGCTCCATCGAAGACAAAATCTATCATAGCTATAGTTGGTAGACCAAATACCGGGAAATCTACTCTTTTTAATAAATTAATTGGTGAGCGTAAAGCCATTACGTCAGAATTTGAAGGTACAACTAGAGATAGAATTACAAACGAATGCGCTTTTGGTAATTTAGATGTTTTGCTTGTGGATACGGGAGGACTTGAATTTCAGGAACATGAAAATATTGAAGAGGAGGTCCAAATACAAGCTAAAATTGCTATTAGTGATGCTGATTTAGTGATTTTTTTGATAAGCGCGAAAGAGTTGTTGACTTCAGATGATTATCAGGCGGCGGAGTTATTAAGGAAATCAGGTAAAGAAGTATTTCTAGTTGCTAATAAATGTGATGTTTCAACTTCGCGTGATAAAATTGTTGAATTATATGGTCTTGGTTTTGGAGATCCGATAGAAATTTCAGCTATTCATGGTACTGGTATGGATTATTTAAAAAATAAAATTATTGATAGATTAAAAAAACTTGGTTTTAAGAAAAATAAGATAACAAAAAAAAAAGATTCGGATATTAAAATAACTTTTGCTGGTAGGCCTAATGTCGGTAAATCTTCACTTGTGAACGCATTTTTTAATGAAGAAAAAGTTATTGTTTCAGATATTTCCGGTACTACCAGAGATGCGATTGATTTGAAATTTGAGTACGAAGGACATAAATTTATTTTAATAGATACGCCAGGGATAAGATCTCCTGGTAAAAGAGAAAGAAGATTAGAAAAATATAGCGTTATCAGGTCTCTTGAATCAATTGAAAGAGCAGATGTGGTTTTATTAATTTTGGATTATAAAGAGGGGTTAGCTCATCAAGATTGTTATGTTGCAAATTCTATTTTGAAAGCTGGAACTGGTCTTATTATAGTTGTAAATAAATCTGATTTAATGGAGTCAAAACAAGAGGATATGGATAAATTTTTATTAAACTTACAGAGCGGATTAAAATTTGCGCCTTGGGCGCCAGTAATTTTTGTGTCGGCTAAAAATAAGAAAAATATTAATAAAATTTTTGATTTAGCGACTTCAATAAAAGAAAATCGTCAAAAGAGAATTTCAACAGCAGAACTTAATAGTTTTGTTGCTGATTGTGTAATGAAACATCATCCTACTGGGACAAAACTTAAAAAACCTAAAATTCTGTATGTTACGGAGGTAGATGTCGAACCGCCTCATTTTATATTTTTTGTAAATAGTGCTAAATCTTTTCATTTTTCATATAAAAGATATTTAGAAAATCAGCTACGAGAAAAATATGGATTTGAAGGAACAGTTATTAAGATTGAATTTCGAGGAAAGCCGACTAGAGCTCAATCTGCCCATTCGTAATTATCCTATTCCTAATTTTTTTAGCTTTTTCCTCCACTCCTTTCGATAATGTTTCCGCATGTCTATATTATGAAATTTTAGCATGTCTTTATTGATAATGATTGATGAAGTGTTTGAGTCTAATTTTTTTGATTTTTGTTGGCAACGGGCAAGTTGGAAGCGTTGAAGCATTTTTTCGATGAAATTGCTAAATCTGTTTCTGAATAAAATGTTTGAGGCAAATTTAATTAATTTTAAATTATTTTGATTTTTGTTTTCGCGATAATTGTAATTGATATATTTTTCCATCCATTTCCTATTTATTTCTATCATTTTTTTATAAATTTCATAGCCAAATAAAGGTTTTAAATCTTTTAGCCAATAGGCTAAGTAGGGATCTTCTCCTTCTAGCGTTATTTTTGAAAAATCTAAAGCATTTTCCGTACACCAGAAACTTAAACAAAATCTACCTTTGATTTTATTGCCATGCCTTCGTAAACCAAAAATTGAAGTTAGAAAAGTAATAATTATTCTAGCTGTAAAAAGATGACTGCGTTCAGTAACTATAAATAAATCTATATCGCTTTCTTTATCAGGATTATTAAAAGAAAGAGTGTTACAGACTGCTACCATTTTGAGAAAAGGGGTAATTTTGAATATCCACGACCATTGATATATTTTTTTCCAGAGTTTTTCGGCATGTTTGTTTGTTTGGAGGCGATTTTGAATGATTGAAGAACGGTTCTGAAGATGGAAAAAATTTTGATGCATTCCAATTAAACCTTCTAAATCAAGAGGGCTTTTTATTATAATGCCAGTATATTGTTGAATTTCATTTATTGTTAATGGGTAATTAAAAACATCGAACCAGGCAAGAGTTTTTATGATGCTGTTTTTTTCTTTTTTGCTTAGCGACATTTCAATTTTTTAAAATATATATAAAAAATAGGATAAAGAATATCCTCTTACGTTTATTTTATACTACTCCGCTTTGAAATTTTAAAATTAAGTAGTATATGCTCCGAAGCTTAATTATTTATTTTATAAAGTAAATAAACAATATTATAAAGCTACGTAGCATTATACAATTTTAAATTATTAAAGCGTAGGAGTATATTAGATATTTACATTTCTATAATACAAGAAAAGCTTCGGAGGACAAGAAGGATAAAGGAAAGATTTTTATGGACACTGGAAATTTTTTATGTTACAATATTTGGAATATGTTTTTAGTAAATTTTTTCTTTCCTCTTTTTTTAAATTATGTATAGTAAAAATACTCATGATTTCAATATAATCGTTCATGAAATGTCAAAAGATGTTTTAAAAGATTTTAATTCTGATAGATTCCGTGTAGTTATTTTTGGTTCAGCTAGAGTTCAGCCTGATAATCAAATTTATCAAGATATTCGTAAATTAGCGAAAAAAATTGGGCAGGCAGGGCACGATATAGTTACTGGAGGAGGGCCTGGAATAATGGAAGCGGCTAATCTTGGTCATCGTGAAGGTACTCCGCAGGCAAATAATCCAGCGAGATCAATTGGTCTTAATATTCGTTTGCCTATGGAGCAACAAGAGAATCATAATTTGGATATTATGCAGATTCACGACAGATTCTCTACACGATTAGATGAATTTATGGCACTTTCAAACATTGTAATTATCGCTCCCGCTGGTGGGATAGGTACTTTGCTAGAATTTTTTTATACTTGGCAGCTTCTTCAAGTGCATCATATACGAAAAATGCCGATAGTTCTAATCGGAGATATGTGGAAAGGTTTGATTGAGTGGATAAGAAAAGAACCGTTAATATATAGATATTTAGATCCTGAAGATATGAATTTTATTATTCATGTTGATAATTGCGAAGAAGCTTTTGCAATTATTGAAAAAACGCATCAAAAATTTATGGAAAATAAAAAAATCTCTTGTCAAATTGTTAAAAAATTGTAAAAGAGCTTGGAAGATTTAATAAAAAGATGTTATTATCGAAACTCTGATGTATAGTGAAATTGT
The DNA here is from genome assembly GCA_001787465.1 of Candidatus Peregrinibacteria bacterium RIFOXYB2_FULL_32_7. Lineage (GTDB taxonomy): Bacteria > Patescibacteriota > Gracilibacteria > UBA1369 > GWF2-33-10 > OXYB2-FULL-32-7. Next base: position 18,303 of record MFXJ01000001.1, read on the forward strand.
GCTAGCCTTAGAAAAAATTTTATGGTTTGAAGGTTTAAGGTGTTTTTTGAGAAGAAGAAAGAATTTTTAAATTTTAAATTTTAAATTGTTTATGGGAGATAAACCCTTAACAACAGATGAAGATCAAAGAGATAGGTTCTCAGGGTCATTAAATCATTTTACTCCAGTGGAGGGGAAAGAAAGAGCTGAAGTATTAGTAGATAAAGAAATTTCAGATTTAATATCACATGTGCGAAAATTATTAA
>MFXJ01000002.1:0-9469 GCA_001787465.1 Candidatus Peregrinibacteria bacterium RIFOXYB2_FULL_32_7
AAAATCCCAAATCTTTAAGCTTTTTAAACCCATTATACATTCCAACAAAAGATGAGCCGCTAGTTATAAAACTGAAAGCGCGAATTCCAATTCGCGCCTCCAAATTCGCATTCTCAATCTGCTCATAAATTTCATAAGCTAAACTTTCAAATCCCCTAAGCGACAAATCATCAATCGAAGGTCTCAAATTAGAAATTTTATATTTAGCAGAAACATAATTAGCCAACCTCATCGCTTTTTTGCTCTCAATGATCAAAGCTTTTGTCTGACTCAAAATCGCTTTTTTCCCTAAATCAGTATCTGGCGAAATAAAACAAATCAATTTAATTTGCGCCAAATCACAATATCTAGCCGCGCAAATCGCCGCATTCCCAGACGATGAAATTACTAAAATTTTTTCTCCTAAACTTTTATAAACTGAAATCTGATAAGCTAAAGACCGAGTTTTAAAAGATCCCAAGACGTTCAAGTCCTCTCGCTTCAAATATAAATTCTTGATACCAAACATTTCGCCCAAATCCTCTCTCCTTTCCAATGGACTCATCTCTTGTTCCAAATTAAATTTTTCCTTTACATATTCAGTTCTAAAAAGCTTTTCATAGCGCCAAATACCAAATGCCCCTTTATCAACAAAATTTGAAAAATTTTCCAATTTCATTTAAATTAAAAAACAGCTAAAATGATTATAAAGTAAATTTCAAAAACACAAAACTAACAAATTAATAAAAATACATTAAACTTTGAATTTTCTCTTCTCCATTCTATGCAAATAATCTGCCCTGACTGCGACGTTGAACTGCCTATCCCAGACAACGCCTATCCTGGTCAAATCATTGACTGCCACAATTGCGGTGCTGAGATTCAAATAACTAATCTTGAACCGATTGAATATGAATTAGTTGAAGATGAAAAATAATTTTAGAAAGGACTTTTAATCTTTTTAATACTGGTATTGCTGACCTGCGTATAAATTTGAGTAGTTCTTATATTTTGATGTCCTAAAAGTTCCTGCACATAACGAACATCAGTTCCATTTTCAAGTAAATGCGTAGCAAAACTATGACGCAAAGAATGAAAAGTTGCCTCTTTATTTATATTTGTTAATTTTAAAGCTTTTTCAAATATTTTTTGAGCTGTTCGAGTAGTTAAATTACCACCACGCTCACTGCCAAAAACATATTCATTTTTGTCTTTTCCAAATACAAACTTTTCTATTTCAACTTTTAACTTATCCGGTAAAATTGTAATTCGATCTTTATCACCTTTAGCTCCTTTAATATGAATCAACAAATTTTCAAAATCCAAATCTTTTATTTTCAAAGCCACTATTTCAGAAACGCGAAGTCCAGCGCCATAGGAAAGAGCAATCATTAATTTATGTTTTTGATTGCTCAAAACTTCCAAAATCCTACCTACTTCCTGTCTAGACAAAACAATTGGCAATTTTTTAGAACGTTTTGCAAATTTAATATCAATTTTCTGTGAAGATTTAACGACATCACGATAAAAAAACTTTATTGCATTCAAATATAAATTAATAGTTTGAGAAGAAAACGCTTTATCATATTTGAGCAAAAGAAATTTTTTAATTTTATCAACATTCACAACAGTTAAATCCACACCTAAAAATTCAAAAAATCCTTTCAAGCACAAAGTATAATTCTTAATCGTCTGCCTACTATAATTTCGAAGTTTAAGTTCAATAATAGTTTGATTTATACATTCCTGCTGATTCATTTGTAAAAATTAAAGATTAATACTAAAATTTAAGCGTTTACAAATTAAAAAAGCCATATTTCAATTCGCATAATATGCAAATATATAATATTAATGAGTAAACACGTCGGATAAAAAGGAGTTGTAGGAAATGTCTGTGAAAAAACTTTTATCTTTTGCCCTTTTTATTTAAAACCTTATTCTAAAAACTTCTTAATTATAATTTTTGTGCTTGAGTAACTATCCTAGGATCTTTAGAGGTAGATACTTCAGTTTCACTTAAACCAGCTAAACTTTCTAATTCTCGATCTAACTGGTCAGGCACATCTACAAGAATCTTAAATTCATCCAATACTTTTTGGAAACTTTCAAAGTTGTCAAAATCTGCACTGGTCTTTTGTTGATTACACCAAGTTTGGAATAAAGGTAATCTATCCTCAGTTTCCATTACAAAATCTCTAAATTGTATTAATGCCTCAACATTTTGAGAATTAACACATTTTGAATAAATATCATTAACTATTTCTCTTATAATTAAAATTTGTAACTTCCCAAAAGGAGTTTTCTCTAGCTCAGCAATTTTAGCAGCAACTTTTTTATACATTTTGTTGTACTTTTTGACACTATTCTTCCTACTTTCAGTAACCGCTTTTAAATTGGGATTATATAAATAAAGCATAAACAGACCAATCATCATTGGATAAATAGAATTCGTAAATACTTCTTCATTTAGATCATGAATACCAAATATCATGCCAGCCATACCACCACCCATTAATAAGAAATGGATATAATGTCTAATGGTAGCTATTTTATAAGAACCAATATTATCTAAAGCGGTTAATCCCATATAGTCGTCAAGATTTGGTAAATGACCAAAAACAGCTTTTTCAAGTAAAAACGTTGATACTCCTCTCAAATTTGATTCTTTAATACCCAAAATTGTACTAATTAATTTAAGTCTAGTATCAGTAACTTGCGAGGATATACTTTTAGCATTAATTTCATTAGGATAATGAGTTTCAACCAAGCCTTGCCTTAGTTCCTTAATAGAATCAGATACTGCATCTGCGTCTTCAACTGTAGGAGAGGATAAGGTGGCTAAAAATTGTGAAATATCACTATATCTTATTTCTGGATTAATTTTTGCCAATACTCTATCAAGTTCCAAAATACTTTTATCTCTATTTGCTTCTTTATATCTTATAACCATTCCTCTTATTTCAAAATATTTCTTTAATCTCGCAGCATTAATTGCAATTCCTACAAAATTATCAGCTACATCATTCATTCCATGTCTCGGTATATGAGCTTTATCAGCACCAAGTAACATAAGTTCACTTGTATGTAATTCTGGTAAAAAAGTTAAATCACCTCCTTCTTTGAATCTATCTAATGAAACTAAAGATTCGTTATTCCAAATTTTAACAAAATCATCAATTTCAATCATCACTCCACCAATAGAAACAAAATTACCTCCTCTAAATGCACTTTCTAGAATTTTGTCATCAATACCCATTATCTAATATAATTAATTCAAAATATTATATCATATTGTTTAAGGTTAATATACAAAAAGTTGGATTCTTATGATGAGAAATAAAAAGGGCAAGAAACTTTAAACTACAGGCACATCCTACAACACTGTATATGCGGTTCGCTTTCTAAACTCAAAGCCAGCATAAAATCAGCCAATTCAAATTTTCAGCAAAATCTAAAATCTCATCAGCTCTCCCAACTAGACAAAGGTTAGTATATTATAGGAATTGTCTAGTTCGCATATACAGAAACGTTGTAGGTCATAAGAGTTCACTAAAATAAAAATGCCCAAAAGAATAAAAAATACTATAGAAAGGCTGGAAGAATTAAAAGATGCAATTCTCCTACTTAAAGATGCTCTAGATAAAATTAATCAAAATGAAAGAGCTTACTACAAAGTCCTCTCTGGTCAATTACGTGCTCTACTATCTGATACTTCTGAGAACATACCTTTGCTTATTAATTTAGCTGATACGTTAGGAGTAAATTTAATTTGTTATAGCGTAAGAAGCAATGAAGAAGAAATGACTTTAGGTCTTCCACAGCCAACTTTGAGATTAAATAGACGGATAATTGATATAAATCCATTCCAGCCAACAGGATTCTTCCAATATAATTTAAAAGATTGGTTACAAAAAACATTTACTATTATTAATAATCAACCTTTAAAAGTAATTGATATCATCAGGACACATTCAGATAAAAAAGGAGGAGCACATTACGATTTGTCGATACCAGAATCAAAAGTTTTTCTTGAAACGATTCAATATAAATCAGATTCTAACATTATAGATGAAATCGAAAAATACTTAATTCAAATCGCTCAAGTCACTATTCATTTTGGGTATTTAATAATAAACATGAACAAATGAATTTGTACAACCTACAACGCAAACTATCTAATTCACTCACTAAAAATTCTTAAATTAAATTAATATGAACGGAATAGAATCTTTACTACTAATAATTTTGGGACTTATATCGGCCTTAACATCACTTTTGATGGGATCACATAATCTACATAATCTGGCGTGGCTTCTTGATATTTATGGGGTTATAGCTTTTACAGTTGGGAATATAATGTTTTTTATATGGCTATTTTAGTATAAATAGAAAAGTATATCACTGCCAAACTACAGATAAGTCTAAAACATTATATAATACATATTAAAACAGTAAAACAATTCCCGCGTTTAAAAAGGTGCAAAACAAAATTTTTCTCTTTATATTATGAGGGGGGGAATAAGCTATTTATTATAAAATATAATGATATCAGGACTTCAAATAGCATCACTATTACGTTTAGCTAAAGAACAATTGGCTTATTGTAAAACAATTATTAATTATCCAAAAACACAAAAGAAAAATAAATACAATTATTCTTCAGATATTGATCGTTTTTATAATAATGTTGCTTGTGTATTTTTTAATGACAGTATATTAATAATTTCTTCTTTATTAGATGATAAAGATAAAAGAGTAATTAGTTTTAAAAATTTTACGGATTTTTTCAATAAAAAAGAAATTAAAATTAATATATTAATAAATCAGTTTAATAGCAGTAAACTAAAAGAAGTAAGAGACCAAATCATTGCTCATCAAGATATAAATAATATAAACAATCAACTTCCTTATAGAAACAGACAAGGGGTAATAAATCCATTATTATTAGAAATCGTAGAAAATTTCTTAGATAAAGCTATTAAAGAATTTAAAGAATATGCTTCAGAGTGTTCAAATCCTTATAGTGAATATTATTTTTCCGCTACTGAAGCAAAAAAAGAAATAAATGCTATATTAGAAAAAGCAAAACCAATTTTAACTTAAAAATGTTATTAAGGACACTCTGAATAATTATAAAATTTTGTTTTACGGAAATTAGAAAAACGCGGGAAAGAAAAACTTAAACTTAAAATGTACGTCGGACAACACTGTATATGCGGTTCGCTTTCTCAAACTCAAAGCCAGCATAAAATCAGCCTATTCAAGATTCAGCAAAATCTAAAATTCATCAACTCTCCCAACTAGACAAAGGTTAGTATATTATAGGAATTGTCTAGTTCGCATGTACAGAAACATTGTAAGAAATAAAATAAACCTTTATATTCTTTATTGTTAAAATTTAACTTATAAAAATGAAAAAATTTATATACTTCATTGCTGGAGCTTTATTCGCCTTTAGTATAACTGCTTTTGCTGCTACAACTATTTTTACAGATCAGAATACTTTTGAAGATTGGTATGAAGACGCGGTAATCAATATGCATAACAAAGGTATTATTACTGGCTATTCTGATGGAAGTTTCCAAGCTTATAATAATGTTAACCGTGCTGAATTAGCAGTTATGTTAGATCGCATGTTCCAATATATAGAAGCTAATAAATCATCGATACTTAGCATGGAAACAGCAAAAGCAATCGCTGAAAAAAGTTCATGCACTGAAGAAGGAAATTTAACAGGCGAATATTACTACAACGACATAACAAAAACATGGTGGTTTAACACTAATATACAAAAATCAGGGTGCAATCCTACATGCGTTGTGGATGAAGAAACTAAAACAGCAGAAATTAATTGGATGTGTACAGGAGCTCTCTAAAGCGTTTCACAATACATCACTATAAGGGGTTCACACTTAATAAGAAATTTTGATAGGCTTTTTTCAAGACAAAAGGGATAAATTTGTTTTTTTAAATACAGAGGGGGAATAAGGTATTTTCTCCGTTAGCTCTGCGAAAATAATTTTATTTTGAGGGAAATTAGAATAGAATCATTCTGTTTAATTTTATGAAATATGGAAACTACAAAAATCGCTTTGTTTAAAGGGAAAGAAATTAGAAAGATGCTCTATAAAAACGAGTGGTGGTTTTCTGTTATAGATATAGTTGGAGTATTAACGGACAGCCCTGAACCCAAAACCTATTGGGCAAAAATGAAAGATCGTGACACTGAAATATCGCAACCGTTCCCATTTTGGGAACAGTTGAAATTGTTGGCTTCCGATGGAAAAATGCGTGAAACTGATTGTGCAAATACAGAAGGTATTTTTCGTATTATTCAATCTATACCATCTCCAAAAGCAGAACCTTTTAAGAGATGGCTTGCAAAAGTTGGTTATGAAAGAATTCAAGAAATTGAGAATCCTGAATTAGCAACAAAAAGGACTCGAATGTTGTATAAATTAAAGGGTTATCCAGATGACTGGATTGAAAAAAGAATGAGAGGAATTGCAATTCGTGAAGAATTAACTGATGAATGGCAAAAGAGAGGAGCAAAAGAGAACAAAGATTATGAGATTCTCACTGCTGAAATTTCCAAAGCTACTTTTGGAATAACCCCAAGTGAATACAAAAAACTCAAAAACTTAAAACGGGAAAATTTACGAGATCATATGGATGATTTTGAACTCATTTTTACTATGCTTGGAGAAAGATCAACAACAGAAATTCATCGAACCGAAGATTCAAAAGGGATACCTAAATTAAAACAGGATGCAAATAGAGGTGGCAAAATAGCAGGCATTGCTAGAAAAGAATTAGAAAAAGAGCTTGGCAAATCAGTAGTTTCAAAAAGGAATTATTTGCCAGAGAAAAAATCTAGGGAATCTTTAAACTAAAATTTAATTCAAAGATAAAAACTGCCTTAATCACCGGATCTGAAACCTTCGGGAAATATATCACCAATCCTACAAAATGGTTAGCACTAAAAACTGATGGCAAAATAATTAGTGGTCATAAAATTCATAGCCTAGTATTTCCATCAATAATTCGTCTCCCAAAAGATGCGGAAAATCATGGCGAAACAATAATAAAAAACATTTGATTGAAAAATATTTTCAGAACTACATATAGCACTACTTAATCAAAACATTATGAAAAGCAAAATTTTAATGACAATGATCCTAGCCACTGTATTTCTTGCTGGTTGCTCTATGCTTTCACTAAAAGAACCGACAAAACAAATAGAAAATAATAATGAACAAAAACTTTCATTCACTGCCCAAATTAATCAGTCACTTAATAACAGCCTTACTATTGAGGAAATCGACAATCCAAATCTGACGCTTCCCTCAGATATTAATACTGGTCAAATAAAAAAGTATTTCAAAATAGACAATATCCTATTTGCCCTTGTTCTTCGTAATTCAATGAATGTGGTTCTATCATTACCAACAGATTTTACTCCCACATTTACTGGAGTTCTTGTTGCTGGGCAGGGAAATCCTCAATGGACCAAGTTAATAGAAATTAAGGATACAGAAGAAACAAACAAAAATAATCCCTACTATCTCATGGTAGATAACCAAAAATTACTATTAACTATTGTCGATCAAAATGGGGCAGGCTCTGGAGAAGGAATAATGAAAGTTTTTGCTCTCCAAGAAACAAGTAACTGGAAATTAGAGAGTTGTTACTATTTTGGTGGAAACTATAATGATCCATCCACCGACAGCGACTATTTTGCTTTTTCAACAAAATTTTCAAAACACACATCACAACCAATTGAATCATGCAATAATGTTCAGCTTGTATTTAACGAATAAAAATGGGGCACATCGCCTAACAGTCTCCATGAGCGTGGGTATATTTGGAATTTTCCCTTTTAGGAAAGACGGATAGAAGGGTATTATAAAGTTACTAAAATTTATATAATTCAATTACTTTCTTTATAAATAACAAAAAGAGGATATGACTAATAAAATAATCGCCACCGGTGTAGTTCATAAAGTCCCAAAGGACTTAAAAGAAACTTTGATTTCCAATCCAAATGTACTTGTGAAATGGAATAAACTTACGCCTCTTGCGCGTAACGAATGGATTTGTTGGATCACAATTGTTAAAAAAACCGAAACAAGAAAAAATCATATAGATCGTTTATGCGTAGACCTTCTTAAAGGGAAGCGCAGACCTTGTTGTTGGCCTGGCTGTTCTCATCGTAAACCAGATACAAAAAAGTGATTAAAATCCAATCTCTAACAGTATGCACTTTGCAAATCTCACCCTCTTTTCAACCACTCTCTCGGCGTATAATGTTCTACATTAACCCTATCAAAATCTTTATCAAAAGTAATTAAAGACATTCTGTGTTTTTTAGCTAAAAAAGCATGCAAAGCATCGTCAAAATCTAAATCATATTCCTTCATAAATTTAAAAACTTCTGGGATATCAAAATTATTTAACGATATTAAATCAAAAATTTGCTCTTTTAACAATTCGTTAAATCTATCCAAAGTCTTTTCCTGTTTTTTTTTGCAACAACCCATGGCAAAAGAATAAATCGTGAACTGATTAATATAAATCGTTTCCTTAAAATCAACGGCATAACTCAACAATTCCCAGCTCGATTTAAAATCATTCTGCTTAAAAAAAATTGAATACAAAATATTAGTGTCAAATAACATAAATAAAATTAAAAATACTTCTTCATAACATCCTCCCAAACCTCCTTCTGCAACCTAACCGGATCTTCATTTTCAAATTCATTTCCGATTTCAACATCAACTTCATTCCAAATCTTTTTTAAAATTTTTATCTTTTCTGCTTTTTCTCTATTTTCTTCATTCAAATACTCATCAATTATCTGATTTACAGTCTTACTTCTCTCTCTTTCCGGTACCGCATTATAAAATCTCTCAACCGTTACCGGTTGCAAGCTAAAAAGCACACGCCTTACTTTTGGTCTCTTATTTTCAATTAAAATTTGAGGCATAAATAAAAAATTTAATATATACGATTTCTAACTTTAGTATATACTAATTTATAAACTTTTCCAAGATAAAAAATTCTAAATTTTGAGTTAGGATCTTTTCCACTTCAACATTCTCTTCGCCGCAAAATAAATCCACCACAGACCTATTGTAGTAATTACTATCACTATTTTGATCGTTAAAACCTCATTTTGTAGCAAAAAATAAATAGTACCAGTAATCAAAATTCCAGCCATCCTACCAATCCATAAAACCACATCTCTATAAATCAAACCAGCATAAAAACTGCAATTTTCTTCTTTTATCATCTCTATCGACTGCAAATCAATTGTATGTTCAGATACCCGCCAAATATGCACTCCCAATCCATCCATTAACAAATATATCACATAAAACCACGGCGAAATATTCCAAAAAAATAAAAATCCACAGCCAATTGTAAATAATATACCAGCATGAAACATTATTTTAATCCTATTGCCTTCATGCCGGACATGAGACAAAAA
>MFXJ01000002.1:9505-17741 GCA_001787465.1 Candidatus Peregrinibacteria bacterium RIFOXYB2_FULL_32_7
TTGCAAAACGCCAATATTAATAACGGTTTTCATTGCTGAAATCGCAATAACAGGCATAATCGCTACTATTGATCCCCAAGTAAATCCTTGAGCAAGATAATAAATCCTAGCTTTACTTAAAACTTTATCAAAAAATAATCGTTTTAATGATAAATTTGTAATTTTTTCTGGAATTAAATCAGGCAATTTAAATAAAAACGGCAAAGATAAAAGTGTAAAAAAAGGAAGAAGAATAAAAAGCAAAGTATAAGTTTCTAAATGTAAAACTTTTTTTGAAATAAAAAAAGTAATCGTAGCCACAAATGGTGAAATTACTGCAAAACTTTGCGCTCCAAGACTCAACATCGAAGAATAAAAATCCCTTGTAGCATTCTCAGTCAAAGTTAATTCATAAAAATGCACGGTAATCCAAAAAGCTCCTATCGCCAAACCATTTAAAAGCCCAAATAAAACTAAAAATAAATCTGTTTTTGAACTAAAAATTAAAATCAAAAAAGAAAGAAAATAAATCAAAAAAGCCCGTAAATAATTTAATTTCATTGAGATTCGTAATTCTGCAAGCAAATATCCCCACACACTAAATCCCAAAAATATACCAGTAAAATAAATAACATTATAAAAAATCAAAAATCCCAAAGACTGTGTTTGCAAAAATACAAAAATTTCTATAAAAACCGCAAGCGTTACCTGAATTAATTCGTAAATCCAATAAATCGAAATCATTGACCTGATTTCATTTGATAAACCGCGATATCTATTCCAAGTTTTTCTTAGCATCTTGAGAAATATTAAAAAATGTTTTCTTGTAATATTACATAACGAAAACAAAACCATACTTGTTACATTTTTTATCCTCTAATAGCTAAATATATTAAATAAGCTATATAAAAAATTAAAAACAAAACTCCCGTCCATCTACTAAAAATATATTGAGTACTGATAATAGTTCTCCTTTTGCCAATAAGCAGAAATAAAAACAATAGAACTGTCGCTAAAATGCCTACCGTAACATCAAAATTAACAGCTGGCGTAAAAGGCAATTGCAACATAGTGCTTGTCAAACCCAAAATCCAAAAAACATTAAAAATATTTGATCCAACGATATTACCGATCGCGATATCATCATGTTTATGAATCGTTGCAATTACTGAAGTAGCAAGTTCAGGTAATGAAGTGCCAACCGCAACAATAGTAAGACCGATAAAAGCTTCTGACAGACCTGCAATTCTAGCTAAATCTACCGCTCCATCAATCAATATTTTTCCACCAAAAAATAAACAAATAAGACCAAAAATTGTCAATCCTGATGATAATAAATATGAATACTCTTGAATTTCCTCAGTATTATTACCTTCCATTTTACTTAAACCAAAAACATAAACCATAAAAATCGCAAACATCGCTATCAAAGAAAATCCGTCAGTTCTAGTAATAGTATTAAAAGAACTACCATCAAAAAAAGCATCATTACCCATTGTAAAAACTAAAACCATAGCTAGCAATGCAAAAGGAATTTCTTTAAAAACTGTGCTTTTTTTTACTGCCAAAGATCTAATACAAGCAGAAACGCCTAATATCAAAAAAATGTTGGCGATATTACTGCCCACAATATTACCAATCGCGATATCTGTTGATCCTTTTAAGGCCGCAAAAATATTAACAATAAGTTCAGGCGCTGAAGTGCCAAAAGCAACTACAGTCAATCCAATTGCCAATGGCGATATTCCCAATTTTTTAGCTAAAGAAGCTGACCCACGTACTAATACTTCTGCTCCGCCTATTAAAACTATCAAACCAAATATTAAAAACAAAATAGAAATTAACATATATAATATTTCAAAAACAAATAACGCAAATAGTCTAACAAAGGCCAAGGAAAATACAAATTATTTATTTTTTCAAACTCTCCAAAATCTTCTTCAAACTCATCCCTCCTGTTCGACGATTTAAAAATTTGCTAAAAAATCCTTCCCCAGCTGGCGATAATAAAACTACTCCACCTGCTTTTGTTTCTCTCGCCGCAATTTGAAACGCTTCAAGTGCAATTTGCACTTCTTTTATTTTCAATTTTTCTCCTAAAATAAGCTCAGGATTCATTTTTAATTTTTCTAAAACCGTCCCCGGCATCACAATTACGGTATCAACCTTTTCCAAAATCACTTTTATCAATTCATCATAACTAACATTTTTATGATCCCCACCTAGTATCAAAGTTAAATGTTTCGCACCTTCAAAAGCATTAATCCCAGCCATTGTCGAGACAGGTGTTGTTGAGCTTAAATCATTATAATATTTAACTCCATTAATCTCATCCATAAATTCCAAACGCTTTTCCACTCCTTTAAATTCAGAAATTGCTTTTTTAATAATTTCCGGCTCAACTCCAGCAAAATATGTCGCAGAAACTGCGGCTAAAACATTTTCAACATTATGCTTACCTGGAATTTTAATATCATTTAAATCTAAAATTTCTATCTCCTTTTCTGTCATTCCTGCGGACGCAGGAATCTTCTTTGCTATAAAAATTTTCTTATTTTTTATAAAAACATCTGCTTTTTCTTTTACGGAAAACTTCATTACATTCGATACTCCCTCTTTTTTAAGCTTGTCCTCGACTTCGATCGGGGAAGAGGGCTGGGGTGAGTTGTCTAGACATTGTCTAGACATTTCATCATCAAAATTAATAATTGAAAAATCCCCTTTTTTCTGAAATTTAAAAATTTTAAATTTTGTCATTGCATATTCTTCAAATGATTCATGCTCATTCAAATGATTTTCTGTAATATTTGTAATCACAGCAATATTTGGACTTATCTTATCCAAAAGCTTCAATTGTCTATTGCTTATTTCCAAAACCAAAAAATCATCTTTTTTTAATTTTTCTACACCAAAAAGATCCTGAATTGCGCCTCTATCATTCCCTACATATTGTAGGGTGCGCAAATTTGCGCACCCTACCTTTAAAATTTCATAAATTAATCGTGAAGTTGTTGTTTTTCCATTACTCCCAGTAATTCCAATTGTTTTTGCCTTACAAATGCTTAAATATAAATTCAAAATTGTATAGAACGGAATGCCTGATTTTTGTGCATTAAAGAGCTTTGGTTTATTAAAAGGATATAAATACCATCCCTGAGAAACAAATATCAAATCAGCCTTCTCAATGCCATTTAAATAATTTTCTTTAAAACATTTCTTGATTGGCAAATCATCAATTTCTTTAAAATATTTTTTCCTATCTTCTATGGGTAAAGCCCCATGAAACATCAAAAAATTCTCACGAAAATCCTTTTCTTCGCAAAAATCATGCACAGTCAGATTTTTAAAACCTTTGGCATGTAAAAATTTGGCAATCTGTGCTCCTTCAGTGCCAGAAAGGCCTACAATATGAATATTTTTATTTCGTAAATTTTCTAATTTTAACAATTTAACAGTTTAACAGTTTAATCATATCTAACTCTCCAATAAGCTTAAAATCTTTAATATTTAAATTTAAAGCACTTTTTTAATAATTTTCTTCAACTCACTGCTGGCCTCAATTGACAAATCATATTGTACGCGAGTATAAGGTTTTTTAATATTTATAAATCGTCCTAAATCAATAGGCGTACCCACAATAACAGCATCACAATCAACTTTATTTATAGTCTTTTCAAGATCTTTCATCTGCTCTTTTCCATATCCCATTGCTGGGAGCAAAACGCCAATATTAGGATAATGCTCAAATGTTTCTTTGATTTTGCCACTGGCATATTTTCTTGGATCTACCAATAATTTAGCTTTGTTCCTTTTTGCGGCAACTGTAGCGGCTCCGATTTTCATCTCTCCATGAGTCAAAGTTGGACCGTCCTCAATACATAACACTTTTTTACCTTTAATCAAACTTGGCTTATCTACTGTAATAGTTGATTCAGCTTTAATAATTTGTGCTTTTGGATTAACTTTTTTTGCGTTTTCTTCAATAATTTTTATATCTTCTTTTTTTGCGGAATCAATTTTGTTAATCACAATAACATCAGCGATTCTAAAATTTGTCTCACCAGGATGATATTTCATTTCATGACCAGCTCTTAATGGATCAGCAACAACAATAGTCAAATCAGGTTTATAAAATGAAGTATCATTATTCCCTCCATCCCAAACTACAACATCAGCTTCTTTTTCCGCTTCTCTTAAAATAGCTTCATAATCAACACCACTATAAATTACATTACCTGAGGCAATATGTGGTTCATATTCTTCCATTTCTTCAATAGTGCATTTATGCTTTGTCAAATCTTCTAATTTTGCGAATCTTTGAACTTTTTGTTTTTCCAAATCACCATATGGCATCGGATGTCTTACGGCTACTACTTTTTTACCAAAAGATTTTAAGATTTCAACAACACGTCTGGTTGTCTGACTTTTACCACATCCAGTTCTGACTGCCAAAACCGCTATTACTGGTTTTTTACTTTTTATCATTGTTTTTTCAGCTCCTAATAAAGAAAATTTTGCACCTGATGCCAAAACTCTTGATCCAATATGCATCAAAGTTTCATGTGATACGTCACTATAAGAAAAAACACATTCATCTGCTTTGTATTTTTTAATCAATTTTTCTAAATCTTTTTCATCTTCAATAGCAATTCCTTTTGGATATAATTTACCAGCTAAACTGGCTGGATATTTTCTACCAGCAATATCTGGTATTTGCGCCGCTGTAAAAGCCACTACTTCCGTATTTCGATCGTTACGATATACAACATTAAAATTATGAAAATCTCGACCAGCCGCACCAATAATAATAACCCGATTTTTTGTTATCATATAAAAAAGATTAAGTAAAAAAACAATTATGATTATAATTTGCTTATATTCAAAAGTCTATAAATAGTTTTTTAATGTCTTTTCACCACACTGACGTTATATCTCTTCGTCAAACTTTTCAAACTTTCAATCAAAACTTTCCCTCCAGCTTTCTCAGATGCATGTAAAATTTCTTTTTTTTCTGGATCCAAAACTAATCCAACATGCCTGATAACATCATTGTCCAAAGCACTAAAAAATACCAAATCCCCTTTTTCTAATTTATTTAAATCCAAAACTTTTTTACCTTTTTTCGCCTGATCTTTGGAATGTTTTGGTAAAATAATGCCGTAAACTTCTTTATAAATTCTCTGCGTCAACCCCGAACAATCAATTCCTTTTTCTGTAGTTCCACCAAAAAGATAAGGTGTTCCCAAATATTTTTCTACAACTTTATCTAAAGACTCTTCCTTTACTTTACAAACTTTATGAACTTTACAAACTTTATAAACTTCTTTTTCATGCACCCACCCCAACGTTTTATCTTTCAATCTACAAAAATACCACTCTCCCTTTTTCATTATCAAAGCTATTGGAAAATCTCCTTTTCTTACTTGTGTTGCTCTATTTCTCCATTTTGCTTGTTGCGAAAGTTTATCAAAATTTTCTAAAGGTTTTTGAAAAACATCAGTTGTTTCTTTCAAAGGCTCAGCATATCCATGAAAAGCTGGTAAATGTAAAACTATGATACGTTTGATTTTTTTAAAGATTTTTTTCATAAATAATCCATCTTGTTGCCCTGCCAAGACCGTGCATGGTTATTAAATTTAAAATTTTAAGCTTTTTAAGAGTTTTTTTAACTGTTTCTCTATTAATTTCGGTTTTCACAGATATTTCCTGAATACTTAATAACTTTTTTGAATTTTTTAAATATTTAAGTACTCGAAATTGATTTTCCGATAATTCTGCCTCTATATCTTTTCTTTTTAAGATATTTTTTGCAAATTCTATTTGTTTAATTAAACAATCTAAGAAAAAATTTATCCATATATTCAAATTTTCATTTGCCTTTTTTCTATGTTTTTGACTCGCTCGTAATGATAAATAATAATCTTTTTTATTATCTTCTATAATTTTCTCAAGAGAAACATACTTAATATAATCAAAACCATTTTTCAGTAAAAGCAAATTTGTTAAACTTCGAGATAATCTGCCATTACCATCTTGAAAAGGATGTATTGACAAAAATTCACAAGCAAATAGAGAAATTAAAAGCAGTGAATGATATTTTTTAAATGTAAACCCATCATTAATAAACAAAACTAATTCTTCCATATCTTTTTGCACTAAATAAGGAGGCGTTGGATTAGAAATAACGCTTTCTTTGCCGTCAGAATCTTTTGCAATTACCGTATTGGATAAGGTTTTATATTTACCTTTATGAAATTCATCTTTACTTGAATATTTTAAGAGTATTGAGTGAAAATATTTTATGTTATTTTCTGTTAAATCTATATTTTTAAATTCATCAAAAATAAATTTTGTAAGTTCCGCGTAGCCAGCCACTTCCTGCGAACTTCTATCTTTTAATTTTTTAATTTTTATATTATTTAAAAGTTTTTCTATTTCTTGATCTGAAAGTAAAGCTCCTTCAATTCTTGTTGAAGCCCCAGATGAAGTTATTATTACAGTTTTTTTAAGTCGAGCAAGTATCTGCGGACTTATATTAAGACTGCCTTTCCAAAATCCATTAAAATTATCAATTATAGACAATTTATTCTGCATTTTAGCTAAATCTGCATTTTTAAAAGACAATAATTTTAAAAATCTTTCCATTAAAATCAGGTAAAATTTAACTTTACCCAATTATACCCAATCTTTGAACTTATTGGATATGGCTATATTTACAAAATAAAATAAATAACATTGACAGAGAGAGAGAGATGTTATCCTGTGCTATTAGCCTTTAAAACTATATCTCTTTCAAATAACACTTATCACAATAAACCATCTCTTCTCGTTTAGGATCAAAAGTACTCTGAATGTTTTCTCCGCATTTCATGCAATTTCTTTTCCAAAGTTTTCTAGGATTTCGTAAATTTAATCTTTTTTTATGTCTTTCGTCAGGATGTAAATGGGGGACTCCTAATTTATATTTTCTATAAAAATCCAATTCTAATTTCACGATTTTAAATGGGCGATTCGTAGATATGCCCTGGCAGGGCATATCTACGGGTAAAATCGCCCAATTCAAAATATCATCAGGTATGTCTTCAATATTTTTTGGCAATAAATGTGCGGGGATCTCTTTCTCGCATTTTACAATATCTTTTTCATCTAGCCATTTATAATTTTTTGAAATTGCTTCCTCCTTTGTTAAAGGGAAATATTCCTGTGCGTTGGTTTCATTATAGGCAAAAGGGGATATTGATGATGGGAAAAATTCCCCAAATTCACCTGTTTTAATCATGTGATTTATTATTTTCGGCACCAAAATTTCATACTCTTCTTTTGTATATTGTTTATTCAAAATACAATAATTTTTATGTTTCATCCCAACACATCCAAAAAGATCATGACAACCTTGCGGACAAATTTGGCAATAATAGCAATCGTAACTTTCCCAAACATTTTCACAAAACAAAGTATGATTGGCATTATATCCTCCTACTGAACATTCATATGACGAATCAATACCCATACCAAAATACGAAATATCATAATTTTCAAAACTCACTTTCCCTCCCTTTTTTAAATCACAACAGTATTTTGATTTTTCCAAATATTCGCAGTCAAAACAATTAGAACAATCTTTTGACTGAACAAGATAATCTCCTGTGCAATTTTCCGTATTCTTCTCTTGCATCCATTTCATAAAATATTTTTTCCTAAAATCTAAAAATTCTGTAAAAATTTCCTCATTAGTTTTTTGATCCCCAATCCCCGACTTCTCGAGGACTGTTGAGGACAAGTTTTTAATTTCTGCAACTTTTTTTAAATATTCTTCTTTAGAAAGTTTTTCATTAAAAAATGAATATTGCTGATTTCTTAAATTAATAGATCCAAAGCAGTTTTTACATCCAATTAAATTCGCTGAAAAATGGCAATCATCAGAGTTATGTGAATCAATTAAAAAACTACAAAAGCTACAATTAGTGCAATTAGAAGACTCATAACAGCCTTCACAATCATAAATTTTGAAGCAGTCCATACAATCAAAACAACGATTCATGCCTTTACCATACAAACATTGTTCTGATTCGTCGCTATTGAAAATTAAATAACAATTTTTTAAATATCCAGCATGATTACAATAATCTGAATTTTCCATGGTTGTAGAAAGAACTGCCAAAGAAAAATGGGGGACTTGATTACTTAAATCTTCAAATTGCTCAAAAAAACTTTTTGAAAAGTCAAAATCTCTTCCATATTGCAAAGGAGACCATTT
>MFXJ01000003.1:0-2848 GCA_001787465.1 Candidatus Peregrinibacteria bacterium RIFOXYB2_FULL_32_7
TGCAGACGCAAATAAAATTGAAATTAAAAAAACAATAAAAGCGATCTATAATGTTGACGTAAAAAGTGTAAATATTGTAAAAATGCCTCGAAAAACCCGCCTTGGAAGGAAAAGACTACCAGTAACGAAACGCAGTCAATATAAAAAAGCTATTATAACCTTAAAAAACAATAAAACGATTGATATTAATGTCTTCGCTAAAGAAGAAAAAACAAAAAAAGTGATTAATAATTAATAATTAAAAAAGTGTCTATTAAAAAATTCAAACCGATTACTCCAGGACGACGCAATATGACAGTAGCTGGATTTGAAGAAATTACGCAATCTAAACCGTATAAACCACTGACCGTATTTCTTAAAAATAACGCGGGAAGAGGTTCGTCTGGAAAAATTTCTGTTCGTCATCGAGGCGGAGGACATAAAAGATTATATAGAAAAATTGATTTTAAACACGATAAATTAAATATCAAAGCAAAGGTTGCGAGCATTGAATATGATCCAAATAGAAGTGCCTATATAATGCTTGTTAACTACAAAGATGGTGAGAAAAGATATCACTTAGCGCCTAATGGCATAAAAGTTGGTAGTGAAATAATAACAGCACCAAAAACAAAAATTGTTAAAGGAAATCGTTTAATGATTGGCAGTATTCCCCCTGGATTTAATGTTTTCAATATTGAGTTATTACCTGGAGTAGGAGGTTCTCTCGTACGATCAGCAGGAGCTTCTGCTCAAGTTGTTTCTACCGACTCAAGTAAATATGTTCAAATTAAATTACCTTCTGGTGAAATAAGAATGGTCTCAAAAGAATGTTATGCAACGATTGGAATTGTAAGTAATACAGAACATAATAATATTACTATTGGTAAGGCAGGCAGAACAAGATGGATGAGAAAAAGACCTGAAGTACGTGGTAAGGCAATGAATCCAGTTGATCATCCACATGGTGGTGGTGAAGGTGGCTGTTCTATTGGACTAAAATATCCAAAAACGCCATGGGGCAAACATGCTCTAGGTACAAAAACTCGAAGAAGAAAAGCTAGCGACAAAATGATTGTCAAAAGAAGAACTAAATAAATAATTCCAGCCCCCAGCCCGACAGTCTGGCGGGAAAGTTCTGGCAAGTAAAATTTAAAATCTAAAATTTTCACAGTGTCTAGAAGTTCAAAAAAAGGTCCATATATTGATTTGAAATTAAAGAAAAAAGTTGATGTACTGAATGCTTCAAGTCAAAAAAAAGTAATAAAAACCTGGTCTAGGGATTGCACAATTTATCCAGATATGATTGGTCATACTCTAGGAGTGCATAATGGCAGAAAATTTATACCAGTTTTTATTACTGATCAAATGATTGGTCATAAATTAGGAGAGTTCTCCGCGACAAGATTGTTTAAAGGACATGGAGGAAAATTAGCAAAAACGCAACAAAAATAATAATTTTTAAAATATTTTTATAAATGCAAGCTGTCTTAAAAAACGCACGGATCTCACCTATAAAAGCAAGAGTTATAGCAAAAATCATTCGAAAAAAATCAGCAGAAAAGGCTCTAATAATGCTTAAATTAATGCCAAAAAAATCTGCTAAATTACTGTATGAAGTATTACTTTCAGCAATAGCAAATGCGAAAAATAATTTTGGACAGGACGTGAAATTATTATATATTTCAAATGTACAAATAAATAAAGCAACTGTTTATAAGAGACATCTGCCTAGATCAAGAGGTAGAGTTGCTCCTATAAAGAAACAAACAAGCCATATTCGAATTGAAGTTGCTGTTAAAAAAGACGAGCAAAAAGAAAAAAATAAAAAGAAAAAAGAAGTGATATCAAAAAAGGAACAAAAATCCTAAAAATTTCTATTTTTTTCTTTTTACTTTCTACTTTTCATTAAATTTCATGGGACAAAAAGTCAATCCGAAAATAATTCGGATTAAAATTATTAACGATTGGAGTTCTAAATGGTTTGCTTCAAAGAAAAAATATATTGAATTTTTCCATAAAGATTTAAAAATTCGTGAGTTTTTATTTAAAATTTTTACTTATGGAACAATAGGAAAAATTGATATATTAAGACAATCAAATAAAGTTACTATTAATATTTTTACTTCAAAACCTGGATTAATTATAGGCAAAGCTGGGGGCGATCTTGAAGAATTAAAGATTAAATTAAAACAAAAATTTAATGCGGAATTTTCAATCAATGTAATGGAAATCAAAAATAGTTATTTATATGCGAAATTGATTGCAGAAAATATCGCTCATCAAATTGAAAGACGATTACCATATAGACGTGTTGTTAAAGCGGCTTTAGCTAAGGCAAAAGAAGAAGGCGTAAAAGGAATAAAGGTTGGAATTGGAGGAAGGCTTAATGGTGTAGAGATTGCTAGATCCGAAACTTTTCTTGATGGAACTATCCCTTTACATACTTTCAGAGCTGATATAGATTATAGCTCCGCTATTGCCAATACAAAATATGGAGTTATTGGAATAAAAGTTTGGATTTATAAAGGAGATGTGTTTAATAAAAAAGAAAACGCTCAAGAAGCGCATAAATAAAAAATATTATAATTTAATTTTCTATTGTGTTACAACCAAGTAGAACTAAATATCGAAAACAGCATCGCTATCGAGGCTCAGGCTTTAAAGGAAATACTAAAGGCGGTGCAAGTTTAAATTTTGGAGAATTTGGTTTAAAAGCACTTGAATGTAAAGAAATTAATTCAAGACAAATAGAATCAGCCAGAAGAGTTATTACTAGAACAGTTAAAAGAGGTGGTAAAATATGGATTCGAATTTTCCCTAACAAAGCGATAACAAAAAAAGCGGCGGAAGTGCCGATGGGATCAGG
>MFXJ01000003.1:2870-16649 GCA_001787465.1 Candidatus Peregrinibacteria bacterium RIFOXYB2_FULL_32_7
GTTTTCACTGTTAAACCTGGTCGTATATTATTTGAAATGGCTGGAGTGAAAGAAACAGCGGCGGTAGATGCTCTGAAATTGGCCGCTTATAAACTTCCTATTAAATGTAAAGTTGTAAAAAATTAATAATAAATTTATGTTAACTTACGCTGAACTTCAAAACTCGGAAATTAAAGAATTAATGAATTTCTTAACAGAAAACAAACGTGAACTATTAAAATTAAGGCTTAGTGCTAAAAGCGGACAATTAAAGGCTAATCACAAAATTAAAAATATAAAAAAATATGTTGCCCAAATTTCTACTGCTTTAAATAGTAAAAAAATTAAATCAAATTAATATGCGTACCAAAAAAGGAATCGTATTGAGTAATAAGAATGACAAGACTATAACTGTTGTTGTTCATTCATATAGAACTCATCCAAAATATCAAAAAAGATACGGAGTTTCTAAAAAGTTTTACGCTCATGATCCTGACAATCAATATAAAGAAGGAGATGCGGTAGAAATTTATGAAACAAGACCTTTAAGTAAAACTAAAAGATGGACAGTTATAAAACCCGACACAACTAATATTAAATAATAATACTTAACTTTAATTACAAAAAATGATACAAAGTCGAACAATTCTAAATATTGCCGATAATACAGGTGCTAAAAAAGCTATGTGTATTAATGTTTTAGGAGGCACAAAGAAAAGATATGCTAGAATTGGCGAAATAATTATTGTGGCAATTAAGGAGGCCACTCCTAAAGGAAGCGTAAAAAAGAAATCCGTTCAAAGAGCCGTAGTTGTACGAGTAAAAAGTAAATTTCAACGCAAAGATGGATCTTATGTAAGATTTGACGAAAACGCGGCAATTATTATAGGTAAAGATGGACTTCCAAAAGGAACTCGCGTTTTCGGACCAATTGCTAGAGAATTAACTGAAAAAGGCTATCAAAAAATTATTAGCTTAGCGCCAGAAGTAGTTTAATTAATTTAAATTTTAAGTTCTAAATTTTCGAAATGAAAATAAAAGTTAACGATAACGTCTTAGTAATCACAGGAAAAGATAAAGGTAAAACTGGAAAAGTTACGCAAACAATAGAGAGTAAATCAAAAATTGTAGTGCAAGGAGTCAACATACGAAAAAAACATATTAAAAAAACACAACGTGAAGCTGGAAGAATAATTGAATTTGAAGCGCCTATACACGTTTCAAATGCGAAAGTGATCTGTCCTGAAACGAAAAAAGCAAGCAGAGTTGGATATACAATGCATGGAAAGAAAAAAATACGAATAGCTAAAAAATCAAAAGAAGCCTTAGATAAAAAAATTACTACTACTAAAAAATAATCCTTAAAAATTAAAAAAATAATGAAAGATTTCTTTACAAAGAACGTTATACCGCAACTTAAAAAAGAATTAAATATTAAAAATATATTTGCGGTACCTAAACTTACCAAGGTAGTTGTAAATATTGGTATCGGTAGCTATCTTACAAGAAAAAACAAGAAAGATTATGAAGATATTATTAAAGATTTAAAAATGATCACTGGGCAGTGTCCAGCAGTAAGAAAATCCCGTAAAGCTATTTCCAACTTCAAATTAAGACAAGGAATGCCAGTAGGACTAACTTGTACATTAAGAGGACAGCGCATGTATGATTTTACAAGCAAATTAATAAATATTGCCTTACCACGTATTAGAGACTTTCAAGGCTTACAAGTAAAAGCGTTTGATGGTCGTGGAAATTACAGTATTGGCATTAAAGAACATTCTATCTTCCCTGAGATTAATATTGAAAACGTTGTCGATATTCATGGACTGCAAATTAATATAAATACTAATGCCAAAACTGATTATGAAGCCTTTTTATTATTAAAATATATGGGTTTCCCATTCAAAGATTCACTTCATCTAACTAATAACTAAATTTATTTAAATGGCTAGAAAAGCACTTATCTTAAAAACTGAAAACTTAAAAAAGAAACTAACAAAAGCTTTAAGTCAAAACAAAAAAATGCCTTTTCAAACAAGAGTGTATAATAGATGCAAATTGTGCAATCGAGGACACGGTTATATGAGAAAATTTGAAATTTGCAGAATTTGTTTTCGTCAGCTCGCCTCTGAAGGTTTAATTCCGGGCTTACAAAAATCTTCATGGTAATATTTAAAAAAAAATTATTTCTACTTTTTACTTTTTACTAAAATGTTAACAGATCCAATCGCAGATTTTCTTACCAGAATACGAAACGCTCAAAATGCAGGAAAGGCAAGCACATTTGCCCCAAATTCACGCATAAAAATTGCAATTGCTGAGGTCTTAAAAAATAATAAATATATTAGTGATTATAAAGTCCAAGATAAAAAAATTGAAATTTCTTTCAATAAAGAAAATATAAAATTAAATTTAAAAAGAGTAAGTAAACCTGGTCAAAGAATTTATGTTAATAACAAAAACATTCCAAAAGTTTTAAGTGGCATGGGAATAGCTTTGTTATCTACTTCTGAAGGTATTATGACTGGAAAAGAAGCTAAAAAGAAAAATTTAGGTGGAGAATTACTCTGCACTGTATACTAAAAAAATGTCCATAGGACAATAAAATTTATAATTTAAAATTTATAAAGTGTCACGAATAGGAAAAAAATCAATTTCTATACCAAAAGAAGTTACTGTTAGTAAAAGCGGATTAGAAGTCACGGTTAAAGGAGGAAAAGGTGAATTGAAATTTGGACTTCATAAAGATATTGAAGTGAAAATCTCTGATGACAAAATGACCTTGGAATGTAAATCTGAAGAACCGCTTGCTAAAGCAATGTATGGAACTACCAGAGCGATATTGCGAAATATGGTTGAAGGTGTTTCCAAAGGTTTTCAAAAATCATTAGAGATTCATGGAGTTGGCTATAAAGCCGCTTTAAAAGGTAAAATGTTAGTTTTGAATTTAGGATTTTCACATGAAGTTAATTTTTCAATTCCTGAAGATCTTGAAATCACTATGGACGAAAAACTTAAAAATATTATTCACATAAAAGGTATTGATAAACAAAAAATTGGCGAAGCCGCCGCTCAAATTCGTAAATTTCGTAAACCAGAGCCGTACAAAGGTAAAGGCATACGATATTTAGGAGAAAATATTTTACGTAAAGCTGGTAAATCAGCCGCTAAATAATAATTAATTAAAAGAAAAAATGACTAAAACTTATCCACATATTACAAGACGCAAGTTACGCTGTAACAAAATTAGATTTAAAATAAAAGGGACTAAAGATATGCCACGTTTGACTGTATTTAAAAGCAATTATGCAATTTATGCGCAGTTAATTGATGATGAAAGTAAAACTACTTTAGTTTCAATTTCTGATAAAAAAGCAACTGGTAAAACTAAAGAAGCTCGAGCCGGAATCGCTGGTAAAATCTTAGCGGAAGAAGCTTTGAAAAAAAATATTAATACTTGTAAATTCGATCGCAATGGTTACAAATACATAGGCAGAGTAAAAGCTTTTGCCAATGGAGCGCGAGAAGGTGGTCTTAAATTTTAATTAACTAATTTTTTCTAAATAAATGAGTAAACCTAAATCACAAAAACAGAATTCAAAAAATAATGCTCAAAAAGAATTTGATGAAGTCCTCTTAGAGCTTTCACGTGTAACAAAGGTGACGGCAGGAGGTAGACAATTAAAATTTCGAGCTACGGTCGCGATTGGTAATAGAAAAGGAAAAATTGGCTTGGGAATAGGCAAATCAAATGAAGTAACAGGTGCAATTCAAAAAGCGGTAAATAAAGCTAAAAAGAATTTCATCAAAATACCTATTTATAAAACAACCATTCCTCATGAAATAAAAGTTAAATTTAAAAGCGCGAAAATTTTATTAATGCCAGCATCAGCTGGTACTGGTCTTATTGCCGGTTCATCAATAAGACAAATATTAGAAGTCTCTGGAGTAAAAGATATTTTAGCTAAAAGATTTGGAACAACAAATAAATTGAACAATGCAAAAGCAACATTTAAAGCTCTTTCAATGTTAAGAGAGCGTCCATTATCAAAAAAACTAGAAGCAAAACCGGTAGCAAAAGAGGATAATAAGCAAGATACACAAAATTCTGAGTCAAAAGATGTTGTGATTGATAAAAAAATTATTGAAACAAAATAAAATATTATTTTGATATAAAATTAATCAATTAAAAATTCAATCTATGCAATTAAAAGATTTAAAAATCAATAAAAAGAAAACTAAGAAAAGATTAGGACGCGGTAATAGTTCCGGACATGGGACGTATTGTTGTCGTGGTATGAAGGGACAAGGATCAAGAGCTGGAGGTAAAAAAAGACCAGGTTTTGAAGGAGGACAAATGCCCTTTGTTCAAAAAATTCCAAAACTTAAAGGGTTCAGATCGCCTAAACATCAAAACTTTCAAGTAATAAATGTAAAAGATTTAAATTTATTTGAAGATTCTTCTGCTGTAAATGCAAAAATTCTTTACGAGAAAAATTTAATTTCAAAATTAGAAAAACCAATAAAATTGTTATCTGACGGTGATTTACAAAAGAAAAATTTAACAATTCAAGTTGATAAAATATCTAAAAAAGCTAAAGAAAAAATTGAAAAAAATGGCTGTCAATTTATAGCTATAGAAATTTGTAAATAAATTATGTTAAACACATTAAACCAGATCTGGCAAGCTCGTGATCTTCGTAAAAAGATTATTTTCACTGTTGCTATTTTAATATTTTACAAATTTCTTACCCACATTGGCGTACCTGGCATTAATAGAGATGCTCTTACGGCAATTTTTAATGAGAACAATATTTTGGGAGCGTTTAGTTTACTAACTGGAGGCAGTGCTGAAAATTTCTCTATAGTTATGATGGGAATTTCTCCATATATTAACGCCTCTATTATTATACAATTACTTACCGTAATTGTCCCAAGCTTAGAAAATTTAAAAAAAGAAGGACAACAAGGACAGCAAATTATTAATAGATATACAAGATACCTTACTTTCCCTCTCGCTTTTTTACAATCATATGGAATGATATTGTTGCTCAATTCTCAATCTCCAATTATATCAGATGTGAACAATCCTGCTATTATAATACCTATAATGTTAATTACCGCTTCTGGAACAGTTTTATTAGTTTGGCTTGGAGAATTAATCAGCGAAAAAGGCATAGGTAATGGGATATCTTTAATAATTTTCACTTCAATTATTGCCGGAATACCACAAATTATAGGACAAAATCTTTCACTTATTACGACCGGTAATCAAAAACTAGTAATTGTGTTTTCTGCAATCTGCATAATAACTTTGATTTTAACAATTATTGTAACTTTATTTACTGAAGCTCATAGGAGAATACCAATTACCTATGGAGCACAAAAAAGGTCTACTATTGATACCAGTTTACCGATACGAGTAAATCAAGCAGGTATGATTCCAATTATCTTCGCGATTTCTTTAATGACTTTTCCGACAATTATCGCTCAAATTTTTAATTCGTCTGAAAATCTTTATATGCAAAAAATAATCACCTTCATTTTAACTTACTTTCAAGAAACAAATTTGCTTTACATCTCTTTATATTTCTTCTTAATTTTTGTTTTTACTTTTTTCTACGTTGGAATTACCTTTAACCCAGACGATTTAGCTGAAAATATTCAAAAACGTGGAGGATTTATTCCTGGTATTAGGCCCGGGAAACAAACTAGCGAGTATATACAAAGAGTTTCGAATGCGATGAATTTATTTGGAGGATTATTTATTGGTTTTATAGCGATTGTACCTATTTTAGCACAATTCTTTTTCTCCGAATTTAATCTTGGATCAGCAACTTTATTAATTAGTGGAGCTGGTATATTGATCATAGTAGGAGTTATTTTGGATTTATTCCGTCAAATTAAAACTGAATTGGCCTTACATCATTATAAAAAATTATATTAAATAATGGATATTATACTTTTTGGAATGCAAGGGTCCGGTAAGGGAACTCAAGGCAAATATATTGCACAACGATATGATTTAAAAATTTTTGATACTGGAAGCCAATTAAGAAAATTGTCTCAAGAACAAAGTTCTTTAGCAGACAAAGTCCGCAAAATTATGGAAGAAGGTAGGTTAGTTCCAACCGAAGTTGTAATGGAAATAATTGAAAATTTTATTAATGAAAATAAAAGTGGCGTAATTTTTGATGGTATACCAAGGAGCGTTGATCAAGCGGAAAAATTTAACCAATTGATCAACAAGCATAACAGAAAAATTAAAGGCATATTTATTGAATTAACAGAAAAAGAAGCGATCAAACGATTATCAACACGAAGAATGTGTCCAACCTGCAAAAGCATATTTCCTCAAGCTTATACTTCAAACTACTGCGTAAAATGCCAAGATACAAAATTAATTACTAGAACCGATGACAATTTAGAAAGTATTAAAACTAGATTGCAAACTTATAACAAAGAAACTGTTCCAGTTATCAAAACTTACGAAAGCACTGGAATATTAAATAGAATAAGCGGAGAACAAAAAATTGAAAAAGTTTCTCAAGATATATTTGAAATTCTTGATCCGATTATGAAAAAATAAAATTTAAAAAATAATTTTTATTTCAAATGATAAATTTGAAAAGCGAAGAAGAGATAAAAAAAATGCGATCAGCGGGAAAAATTCTCGCAAAAACATTACAATATTTAAAAGAAATTGCTAAACCAGGAATAACAACAAAGGAATTAGATATTGAAGCAGAAAAAATTATTAGAAAAGCTAATATGTTACCTGGTTTCAAAGGCTATAATGGATATCCAGCAACAATCTGCGCTTCTATCAACGAAGAAGTGGTTCACACAATTCCAAGTAATAGAAAATTACAAGAAGGCGATATCCTGACAATAGATACTGGAGTTATCTGTGATGGTTACAATACCGATGCCGCAATAACTTTTCCGATTGGTCAGGTATCAAAAGAAATAAATAAATTTATTGAAACTGTAAAAAAAGCTTTATTCAAAGGTATTGAACAAGTAAAACCAGGAAATAAAATAGGCGATATCAGCTTTGCCATCCAAAAATTAGTAGAATCGGAAGGTTACAGCATTATAAAAAAACTCACCGGACATGGTGTAGGGAGAAAATTACATGAAGAGCCAACTGTATACAATTATGGAAAAGCTCATAAAGGTCCTAGTTTGAAACCTGGAATGACAATAGCTATAGAACCAATAATTGCTATGGGTAGTGGCGAAATAAAAACCTTAAGCGATAAATGGAATATTGTTACCAAAGATGGTCGTTTAGCCGCTCAATATGAGCATACCATCCTTGTAACTCCTAACGGCTATGAAATTTTAACTCAAATAGATTAAAAAAGTAAAAAAAGACTTGCTGAAATTAAACAAGTCGTGTAAACTCCAAAAGCTCTGATTTCGCAGAATTTTTAGATTAATTTTTTTGTTAAAATATATGGTTAAAGAGAAAAATGATGCTATAGAACTGATTGGAAGAGTAATGAAATGTTTACCTAACACAAAATTCCTAGTTGAAATTAGAGATACGAATAAGCCTGAAGAGAAATTTACAGTAGAATGTTATTTATCAGGCAAAATGCGAGTGCATTATATAAAAATTATTGTTGGAGATGTCGTGACAGTAGAAATGTCTCCTTACGATCTGTCAAAAGGAAGAATTATATACAGGCACAATAAAAATCTTGAAGAAGTTTTGAAAGAAAGAGAACAAGGAACTCAAGAGCAAAAATAAATTATAATTTTATTATTAATAGAAAAACTATGAAAGTGCGATCTTCTGTAAAAAAAATTTGTGACAAATGCAGAATTATAAAAAGGAAAGGTGTTATAAGGGTAATATGCAAAACCCCAAAACACAAACAAAGGCAAGGATAAGCTTAGTTTGTAATTAATAGCTAGTAATCAGTATGGAAAAAAACTAATTACTAATTACTAATTGCCAACTTGCCCGTCCGTAGTGAAACGAAGGCGGGTTACTAATTACTAAATACTAAATTCATGGCTCGTGTCGCTGGAATAAATTTACCAAAAAATAAACGAATAGAAATTGGTCTTACTTATGTAATGGGAATAGGCAGGCACTTAAGTAAGAAAATTTTAACTGAACTATCTATTAATTTAGACACAAAAACTGACGATTTAACTGAAATTGAACTTCAAAAATTAAGAGAATATATTACCAGAATACCTACAGAGGGTGATTTGCGAAGAAAAACCAGTATGGATATTAAAAGATTGCAGGATATTGGTTGTTACAGAGGCTTTCGCCATCGTTTAAAACTACCAGTAAGAGGTCAACGTACAAAAACTAATGCTAGAACTAAAAGAGGTAAAAAGGTAACTATAGCTAACAAAAAGAAAGTTACTAAATAAGTTTATTTAATTTTCTATTTAAAACAATGTCAAAAAAAGTGATAAAAAAAATGGCTAACAAAACGAAAAAAATCCATGTACCCGAAGGTAAAGTCTATATTGGTGCGACTTTCAACAATACTATTGTAACTATCACCGATTTAGAAGGCAAAACAATTGCTTGGGCAAGTGCTGGAGCGTGTGGATTCAAAGGTACCAGGCAGTCAACTCCATATGCTGGACAAGTAGCATCTGAAACTGCGGCTGAGAAAGCTCAAGTTTTTGGATTAGAAAAGGCTCATATTTTTGTTAAAGGAGTTGGACCAGGAAGAGAGCAAGCGATGCGTGGTTTAAATAGTAAAGGTTTAAATATTTTAAGTATTACCGATATTACTCCAATGCCTCATAATGGCTGTCGAAGAAGTCGTTCGCGCAGAGTATAATCTTTATATTTAATTTAAAATTTAAAATTTTTAAAAAATGTCACGTTATACCGGACCAAAATGTAGGAAATGCAGACAAATAGGATCAAAACTTTTTCTTAAAGGAGAAAGATGTGCAAAAAAATGTCCGCTTGATCATAATAAACCTTATCCGCCTGGCCAGCATGGCAAAAGCAGTTTAGGTAAAAAATCTGAATTTGCTAAACAGAAACGGGAAAAACAAAAAACTAGATATATGTTCGGAATGAATGAGAAGCAATTTCATTTGATATTTGAAAAAGCAGAAAAGAAAACTGGTATTACGGGTGATAACTTATTACAACTATTAGAAAGACGATTAGATAACGTTGTTTACAGGGCAGGTTTTGCGACTTCAAGAGATCAGGCAAGACAATTCATTAATCATGGTCTCTTCCAAGTAAACGGTAAAAAAGTAAATACGCCTTCATTTATTGTTAAAAGTTTAGATAAGTTTGAACTATCTACCTCTGGTAAGAAAACTAAAGTATTTGAAAATATAAAAAATTTAAAATTGCGCCCGCCTCGATGGATGAAAATTGATGTCAATAAGGCTCTAGGCGAAATTATTGATTTGCCAAAGAATGAAGATCTCGAAAAGAGTATTAACAGTCAAACTATTATAGAATTTTATTCTAAATAATTTTTTTAATTCACTAACTTTCTTGCATACATGCATATTCTTCATGAAGAAATTGGTGTCCCGAAAATAAAAATTCAAAAAGGTGAAAATAATGTTGTGATTTTCACTATTTGTCCTTTACCTCCGGGATATGGCATTACCTTAGGAAATTCTCTACGAAGAGTATTAATTTCTTCGGTGCCAGGAGCCGCTGTTTCAGGAATTAAAATGGATAAAGTCACGCATGAATATACTACTATTCCTGGTATACAAGACAGTATTTTGGATATTTTGCTTAATTTGAAACAACTAAGCATCAAAAAAACTACCAAAGAACCTTCTGTTATAAAATTAAAAACAAATGCCGTAGGAGAAGTTTTAGCAAAAGATATTGAAATTCCAAGCGATATAACAATCATTAATCCGGATTTATATATTACAGCAATTACCAAGAAAAACACAAAATTAGAAATGGATATTATTATAGAGAAAGGAATTGGTTACGTTCCAGCTAATTCTAGAAATAAAGAAGGCCAAGATAGCTCTGTAATATGGACTGATGCTTTTTTTTCACCTGTTAAAAAAGTTAAATATAATATTGAACCAACTCGTGTGGGCGGACAAACTAATTTGGATTCTCTAAATATTGAAATTGAAACAAATGGCACAATCAGTTCTGAAGATGCAATTGAATTTAGCGCTAAATTACTTGAATCATATTTTGCCTTATTTCAGAAAAAAGAAATTGTACCAGAACAAGAATTTATTAGTGATTTTTCAAAAATAGCACAAAAAGAAATTGAACAACTAGAGAAAAAACCTGTTCCTGAATCATATAGTCCAGTTGAGTTATGCAATCTTTCACCTAGAACTCTTAATGCTCTTATTAATGGCGGAATAGGGTCAATTGAACAATTAGTTCAATGTAGCGAAGGCAAACTTGCAAATTTGCGAGGATTTGGAGCTAAAGCCCTAAAAGAAGTAAAAGAAGCTTTAGGTACAAGAAATTTATCTTTAAAAGAAGATGAATAATTAAATTAAATTATTTTATAAATTTTTTATTGTGAGACATAGAGTCAAAAAAAATTCGTTAAATATGCAAAATGATCATCAAGGATTGCTTATAAGAGGCCTTGTTACTGATTTATTTCTACATAACAAACTAAAAACTACTATCAAAAGAGCGAAATTAGTCAAAACAAAAGCAGAAAAGCTAATTACGTATAGCAAAACCCATGATACCGTTCTAACGATACGCAAATTAAACTCATTTTTATTAAATCAAAAAGCTTCTAAAATAATAATTGAGGAACTGTTGCCTAAATATAAAGATCGATCCTCAGGTCATGTAACCATGACCAATGCTGGCTATCGTGCTGGTGATGCGGCTCCAGTTTGTTATTTAGAACTTATTTAATTATTAAACTTTTATTGTGAAAACTGCTTTACCAAAACAAGACGGCATTGAAAGAAAATGGTATGTTGTCGATGCTGAAAATAAAATTTTAGGAAGAACAGCGACAAAAATTGCTATTTATTTACGAGGCAAACATAAAACCTGTTTTACGCCTCATATTGATTGTGGCGATCACATTATCGTAATTAACACCGAGAAAATTAAACTTACTGGAAAAAAAGAAACTGACAAAATGTACTATTCTCATTCAGGCTTTAAAGGTGGACTTAAAACAACGCCAGTAAGTAGGATGAGAGAGAAAAGTCCAGATAAACTTATTTATAAAGCAGTTTATGGCATGCTACCTGCGAACAAACTTAGAGCGCAAATGTTAAAAAGATTGAAAATATATACTGGCCCTAATCATGAAAATGAGGCTCAAAAACCAATTACTTTAGAAATTTAATCTATTACTTATGCTTAGTGTAAAAAAATCAAAGGTAGAAAATATAAATTATTCTCCATTTATTGGGGAATACGTATATTCAAATGGGAAAAGAAAAACTTCTATTGCTCAAGTTAGACTTTATAAAGGCACTGGTAAAATTATTATTAATGGTTTAGATCTTGATACTTATCTTCCTGTTAATGAACTGAAAGATATTATTAAATCTCCACTTCTTCTCACCAAAAATTTATATGATTTTGATATATCTATCGTCGTCAGAGGTGGTGGTAAAAGCAGTCAATCCGAAGCTATGCGTCATGGAATTGCTAGAGCGCTCACGAAACATGATTTAGAACTTCGTCCAACTCTAAAAAAAGCTGGTTATTTGAAGCGTGATTCAAGAATAAAGGAAAGAAAGAAACCAGGTCTTAAACGAGCTAGAAGAGCACCACAATGGAGCAAACGATAGTAAATTCATAAAATTTATGCATTTTAGTATCTTAACTCTATTTCCCAATCTTTTCGATTCATATTTAAGTGATTCGATAATTAAACGCGCCATAGATGAAAAAAAAATAAAGATAGATTTTTATAATATTCGCGACTTTACAAAAAATAAGCATAAAAAAGTTGATGATACGCCATATGGAGGAGGAGCTGGAATGGTTATGGCCTGCCAGCCTCTTTTTGAAACAATCAAAGCCGCTAAAAATAAGAATAAAGGCAAAGTTATATATTTATCACCAAAAGGAAGAACTTTCACGCAAAGCAAAGCGGAAAAATGGTCAAAAGAGAAAGAAGTGATTTTGCTTTGCGGGAGATATGAAGGTATTGATCAAAGAGTAATTGATGCTTTTGTTGATGAAGAAATTTCAATTGGGCAATATGTATTAACAGGAGGAGAGCTACCAGCTATGATCTTGATAGACTCAATCACTCGTCTACTTCCAAATGTTCTTGGAAATGAAAATTCTAAAGAAGGAGATTCTTTTTCGAAAATTTTTAATAGGAAAAAAGAATATCCACAGTATACAAAACCTGAAATATATGAAAATTTAAAAGTTCCAGAAGTTCTTCTTTCAGGAAATCATGCTGAAATTGAAAAATGGAGGATGAGAAATTTAAAAGATTAAAAACTCATATTTGATCAACAAAATTTCACACTTTTAACTCTTTTTAATTTAAAAACTTTATTTTCTGAAGATTTATAATCAAAAGCATCTAACATTGTGCCTGATATTTGATCAGGACGAATTCTTAATTTTTTAAAAGTTTGCAAACTTACGCTGTAATATTCAATCTCAACATTTTTTCTATTCTGAATTGCAGTTTTTAGTTTCACTTTTATTTCAGCAATATCAAATTCATAAACTAGATTTTTTGAAATTTCTTTTGTCTCTTTTTTTGATTTGAAATTTAATTTATTAAAAATACTTTCAATTTCATCATCTAATTCTGCACATTTTTCATCAGTAATTTGTCTCCTTATTTGATTTTCAAGGAATTCTAAAATTTTTGGATTTTGTTTTATATGTTGAAAAAGTTTAATAGAAGTATATAAATTTTCAAGATCTTTTGTTTCTAGTAATAAATCGATTGATTGCATAAAATGAAGAAAAAAAATGAAGAAAAAAGAAAAACTTTATCCTTCCCGCCAAACCACTTTTATTATATTATTGATGTCGGGCTGGTGTACTTTTTCCTTTATCCTAATATCATTATACTTTAAAAAATAAATTTTAACATGATTAAAGCAATTATATTTGATATGGATGGAGTGATTGCTGATAGTGAGTTCTGTCATATTGATGCGGAAATTAGAACTATGAAAATATTTGGGATTGATATTAAAAAAGAAGAATTAGAAGGTTATACTGGAACTACATCGAAATATATGTATGAGCATTTAAAGGCAAAACATGATTTCCAGATTAGTTTTGAAAAGTTTTTTGAAGTAAAACGCCAATTTCTTTTTGAGAATTTTGAAAAGTTTTTGCACCCAGTTGATGGAGTAATAAACTTAATTAAAAATTTACACAAAAAAGAATTTAAACTCGCTTTAGCATCTAGTTCACACCGAAACGCCATTGATTACATTTTGAAAAAATTTGAAATTTATGAGTTTTTTGATGCAATTACTTCATTTGAAGAAATAAAAAATTCAAAACCAGATCCTGAAATTTTTTTGAAATCAGCAGAAAAACTAAAATTTTTGCCTACAGAATGTGTTGTTATTGAAGATGCAAAATTAGGCATTAAAGGAGCAAAAAGGGCTGGTATGAAATGTATAGGCTTTCAGAATCCAAATGGCAATCAGGATCTTTCAAGAGCGGATTTAGTGGTGAGGAGATTTGAGGTGGGAGAGGTTTTGGGATTTTTAGAAAAATTGTAATCTTTTATTACATCTTGTAATCTTTAATTACATATTATATAATTTAAATGTAATAAATTTTAACCATGCTAACTTCAAAAAAACTCGGTGAAAAAATAA
>MFXJ01000004.1:0-3382 GCA_001787465.1 Candidatus Peregrinibacteria bacterium RIFOXYB2_FULL_32_7
AAAATGGACTCTTTGCTTTTCGAATCATAATCAATACTTGTGGCATAAAGATCCAAAACCTGACGGTATAAAACCTTTTCACTACTGCGGATATCACGGATTCTCTCAAGGAGCTCTTTCCAGTAATTTCCTCCACCAGTTCCTTTTAGTCTCTCATCGTCCATTGTAAAGCCTTTGATCATATATTCTTTGAGCCGAGTTGTTGCCCATTGACGAAATTTTGTACCTTGAATGGATTTCACACGATAGCCAACAGAAATAATAACATCAAGATTGTAATAATTAGTTGGCTTGGTAGAAAAATCGGAATTTCCGATTTTCTTTATGGAGTCCGATTCAGACAGTTCTTTTTCATTGTAAATATTAAGAATATGTTCATTGATTGTTGAACGACCTTTGTTGAACAACAACGCCATTTGATCAATAGTAAGCCAAACGGTTTCTCCTTCAAACCTAACATCTATGTGAGACTCTCCGTCTTCACCTTCATAAATAATTATCTGATTTTGTGATTTGCTTGTCATGTTTTTGCCAATTATGTTTTTTGAGCTAATCATACCAATATAATGTATAGGGTTGATTGCATGTTACTATTTTGAAATTTTCATGTCAAAAAGAGTTGTTTTGTTGAAAGAAGGACTTCATATATTCCTCTTATAAATAAATTGTTTTCGTAGCGGAGCGGAGAAAACACCTTATAATGACTTCAAGTCAATTGGTGAGACAGTGTCTCACTTTTTGGATATTTTATATAAAATACATATATGTAAGATTGCTTCTACTAAAACCCTTTCCGTAAGGTGATAATTCCTTTGATAAATTAATAAGAAGTTTACTGCCATACTGCGAAGTTATTTTTCCTTTTTGTTCAAATTCCACAATTCGTTTACCAATTTCTCGGTAAGTTTCAACTAAGATATTGTTTACAATTTTATATGCTTGCTTTTTACCTTCTTCAAAGATAGATCCAATATCTTGAATCAAGCTTTTAGAATCTTTTTGTGAATATAGTTTTGTCATTATTTAGAATGTAAGCTTTCTAGAAATAACTATACTTCCTTCGCTCATAAACTGCGAAATTTTCTAAACTCATAATACTCATAATTGTCAGAACTATAACTAATTTCAGATGAAAGCTTCGGAGTATTATACGCTCAATTTATTAGCTAATGGAGTATAGCAGTAGTTTTTTTATGGATATCAAGACCAATGATGAAATCGGCTGAATCAGTTTTTTGTTGAAGTAAATCAACACTACTGCCATTATATATTTGCGCTTATGGAGACTGTTATGTGATGTTGATTTTTTATCCTTATTAGTATTTTCTCAATCTACTTTTTTCTTTTTTTATCAATTCGTAAAATAAGTTTTTTTCGTTTGAGATAGGGGCAAAAGGGGTTGGGGGTGAATTGTCCCTATCTCAAATACATTATTCAATGTCTTTTATTGACTGAAGATCAATCTCTCTATCTCCTACACGTAGAGTTTTTTTAGTAACCCACATAAAACCCTTTTCTGGAGTTATTATTGCTACATCCGCTGGTCCGCCTACTCCGGGCATGTCACCTGGATCACCAGCAATGCCATCGGAAAATCTTTGAATGGCGTTTGTGGTCTCTATTCCTAACACACTAAAATCTATACCGTCTTGTAGCGTCATGGTGCCCCATTGAATATTGTACTCAAGGCTTCTAAGCTGTTGTTGCGCGACTTGGGGTGTTAGTTTTGTAGCTATTTCCTGAAACATGGGTAAATTGCCTATTCTACCGTCAAAACCTAATACAATGCGTGAAAGGACATCAGTTTGACCGATCCAACTTGCGCCATATTCACTATCTTTAGTTTTGCTATCACGCATTTTTTCAACTTCTCCAGGGATACAAACCTTAAAGACTTGATGAGAATCATCACTGTTAAAACCTGCGACTATAAATTGAAGCTGATCAACGCCTGCAATACCTTCCTTTTCAATTTTATTGGGGTCTTTAAACTTAAACCGAACCCGTCCTTTTTCCTCCTTTATTTCGACTACTTCGCACCCTTGTCTTTCTAAATCAGCTTTAATCTGGTTTGGTAATTTTTTTAATTCATCTTTGTATTTGTATTTATCTTCAAAAAATTTCTGCAATGCCTCGCTAATTTTTTCTATGGAAAGTTTATTCATGTCCGTCTGCTTTTTGAATTCATCTATAAAACGACTAATATTTTTTAGAACACCATTTTCAGGTAAAAAAGCTAAGCCGGCAATAACAACTCCGACTCTTTTCCCGAGTTGAAAAACTTTTGAGGCGGAATCTGATCCAATTCTACTCATACCTTTCATGTTGCGGTATGATTGGCGACTGTCAGCAGCTAAAACCATTCCTTCTGGTGTTGTGGTATTGATACATAGACTCATATTATTTTGAAATGTTAGTTATAATAAATATTGTAAAAAGTATTCCGCAAGTGGCAATTATAGCCAATATGTCTTTGCCAAAAAACAATACGGCAAAGCCCAATAGTGTTATTGCGAGAAAACACCATTCTGATTCTTTGTTAAGCGGAATACGTTTTATTATGTCGCTGAGAGTACCCTGGTATTGGGTGCTTCCTGATAGAGCGACACTCACTGCGGATTGAACGATAGTTTTCAATTCGGTGCTGTCCAGTTTTGTGCCATCATTCTTGATGTCCGTGCCTAATGGACCCACAAAAGATGTGGATGAAAGAGCAATATCATTCCGGGAAATATCGTCGGGTATTTTTAGTTTGCTTGTACCACCAATAAGTTGATAAGATTTTACTGTCTCGTCTTGCAGTACGTATAACCTCAACTCCTTCAGCGCTCTGTCGGTTGGAATTACAGAACTTACTTTTTTCCCGATTTGCACAAGATATTCCTGCTTAGTCAATGATTCGATCGCTCTCAGAACAGATTTATTGTCAGAGACATTTATGCCTGCAACCATTTCCGTCAATGATGGAATTGAGCCGTTGTCTGTGCGGTATTTGTGGATGAAGATGATGAGATTTTTTTGATTATCGGTCATATATTGTTTCGCTTTAATTGCTACATAAACAGTATACCGCCACTTTTAGTGTCGGTCAAGTACTTTACTGTGGAAAACTTGAAAAATGGCTTACAGAGGGGTTGAATTGTTATTTGCATAGTGATTTTTTATAGCCAATTATCTCAAAATGTCATATTTAGTTTTTACTAAAAGCGTTTTCAAAACAACCAACAAAAGCGTAGAAAACACCTTATACCCCTCTATAAAATAAAAAGAAAAACTTACTTTACTTCCTTATCCATTCGTAAAAAGAAAAAAGTAGATTGAGAAAAAATCAGAATAGTAAAAAATTATTTCGCCATAACTCCTTTTCCTCCAACATATTTAC
>MFXJ01000004.1:3394-3482 GCA_001787465.1 Candidatus Peregrinibacteria bacterium RIFOXYB2_FULL_32_7
TATATTTGCATATTATGCGAATTGAAAGATGGCTTTTTTTAATTTGTAAACGTTTGAATTTTATCATTATTTTCTAATTTTCCCAACT
>MFXJ01000004.1:3616-5361 GCA_001787465.1 Candidatus Peregrinibacteria bacterium RIFOXYB2_FULL_32_7
TTATTGATTTAGTTTGCGTCATTTTTTAGCAAGTGTACAGTAATAAATATATATATTATTAATTAATTTAAATATTATGAAGAAATTATTTTTATTATTTTCTATATTCTTATTTGTTATTTCATTTAGCGGATGTGCATCTCAATTAAATGGTCAGGGAATAGCCGAACCAAACGATCAAGGAGCAATTGAGCCAAATAATACTAAAGAAGAAAATTTAAATATTAGAGAATTTGTGATGTTTGTTAAACAATGGGAATTTAATCCTTCTGAAATTACAGTGAATAAAGGTGATATGGTGAGATTAAAAATTACTAGTCTTGATGTTGAACATGGGATTGCTATTCCTGATTTTAATGTGAAGGCTAATCTTAAGCCAGGGAAGGAAACAATTGTAGAGTTTGTACCTGATAAAACTGGTACTTTTACCTTCTTTTGTTCTGTTTATTGCGGTGAAGAACATAAGGAAATGAAGGGAGTTTTGATAGTGCAATAAATCTAGAAATTTATTTTTTTAAGAATATTTTTCATTTCCCCTTTCTTATTTATTAAAATTTAAGTATAATCTTTTTTGTGAACTTATCTTTTTTCTTGCAATTACAATTAAATGTGCACAATTTAATTTAAAAATTTATATAGAATAAAAAGTTTGGTTCCGTTTAGTTTATTTATATTTTATTATGTCAAAAAAATTATTTGTTGGGAATATTGACTGGGGCACAACTCAAGAAGAGTTGACCGCATTATTCTCAGAATACGGCGCAATTGAAGATTGTGCAATCTTGAAAGATAGAGAAACAGGTCGATCAAGAGGTTTTGGATTTGTAACTTTTACTAATGATGCGGATGGTGATAATGCCGTATCAAAAATTAATGGTTATGAATTAAAAGGAAGAGCTCTTGTTGTAAATGAAGCAAGACCTCAAGAAGAACGAAAACCTAAACGATATTAAATCATTTTTGATTTAAACTTCTTTTAAAAAACAGAATGTGCGCAGTTCTGTTTTTTTTAATTTTAATTTTTTACAAAAGCATATTCTTTACATGTTCAATATCGAAGTTTTCGTTGTTAAATTCAATTCCTATAAAATCAAAACGATAATTATCCTCTTCAAATCCGTGTTTTTGCAAATAAATTTCTCCGGCTAAGGTAAGTTTCTGTATTTTCCATTCTGAAATGCTGTCAATTGGATCGCCAAAAGTGTTATTTCTTCTGGTTTTAACTTCCACAAAAACGATTTCATTTTTTTCTTGATCATTGCAAATTAAATCAATTTCACCTCCCTGAATATAAAAATTATGATCCAAAATTTCATAACCTTTTGCGCGTAGATATTGTGCCGCTATTTTTTCTCCAAAATTTCCAAAATTTTTCTTTGATTTTAACATAAATTCAGATTATCATAGCAGTCCTAACCTTGCAAAGTGCAAACTCCTCCTCACAATCTCGAAGCTGAACAGAATGTTCTTGGATCTTTACTTCTTGAAAAAGATTCGATTATTAAAATTGCTGATGTTTTAAATCCAGATGATTTTTATGAACCCAAGCATTCTTTAGTTTATGAAGCAGTGCTTGAACTTTTTCAAAAAAGAACAGCGATTGATGTTGTGACTGTAGCTAATAATTTGAAAGATAAAAAACAAATTGATCAAATCGGTGGGAATTTGTATTTAGCTGAATTAGTGGATAGTGTTGTTACTACCGCTCATATTATTGAATATGCGATTATTATTAAACAAAAATC
>MFXJ01000005.1:0-12873 GCA_001787465.1 Candidatus Peregrinibacteria bacterium RIFOXYB2_FULL_32_7
TATTGTTTATTTACCTTATAAAATAAATAATTAAGCTTCGGAGCATATACTACTTAATTTTAAAATTTAAAAGCGGAGTAGTATAAATCTAAAAGACTATCTCTTTTTCTCGTATTCTTTTTTAAAAAACAAAGCGGTTTTTAAACATTGATGGACTTTTTCATTATTAGGATCAATATGAACTGCTCGATTAAGAAGTTCAATTGTCCTATCAAAACTTTTTTCATGAAGATAACAAACTGCTAAATCACATAAAATTAAACAATCATTCACATTAAGATTCAAAGCTCTTTCCAAAACTATCAACCCTCTCTTTCGATTCCCACTGTGAAAATAAGACCAGCCAAGACAACGTAAAATCTCCGGATGGTTTCTTTCAATTTGATCAGATTCTTCCAAATGTTGAATTGATTCATGCCAGCTACCTAAGCAAGAATATAGGAATCCAATTAAATAATGAGCGTTAGCATTTCGGTTATCTAATTTCAAAGCATATTTCAAAGCTTTTTCCGCTTTTTCATAATCTTTTAAAGATAAATAATTATCTCCTATCTCTTCATAAGCGGCAACACAATCAACATCGCTTAATAAAATTTTCTGACACAACTTAATGGCTTCTAAATGCCGACCTTCTAATTTAAGCTTATCAGCTTCTTTAATAAACGGATTATCTATGCTCATTTGGGTATTTTTATTAAATCTGATTATTATATCAAAATTAACTACCCAAATCAAGAGTCCTTAAATACTTTTTTAAACTATCTGCAAGAATCGGTCTTTTTAGAGCAAAATCAATGGTAGCCTTAATAAACCCTAATTTATCACCAGTATCGTATCTTTTACCAGAAAATTTTAAACCATATATTTTTCTTTCATTTATTAAAACATTAAGCCCATCAATTAAACGCAATTCACCATCTTTGCCATGTGGAGCTTTTTTAAGAGCAGAAAATATATCAGGCGTCAAAACATATTTTCCAATAATACCTAGATTCGAAGGCGCAAACTTTGGATCAGGTTTTTCTACGAAATTTTTAGCAACATAAATCTTTCCTTCATTTGATATTGGATCAAAAATGCCATAATTCTTTGTTTCATTTTTAGGAACTTCATATAAAGCCATTACCGGAGAATTTTTCTTTTCAAAAACTTCTATTAATTGTTTCGATGCTGGAATCTCACTATCAACAATATCATCACCAAAAAGCACCAAAAAAGGCTCATTACCAATAATTTTTTCAGCATGCAGGATAGCATCACCATCACCAAGCGGTCGAGCTTGTCTTATATAAATAAATTTTGCTAAATTTTCTATTCCTCTGATCTCTTCCAAAAGTTCGATTTTTCCTTTCTCAAGCAAATTATGTTCAAGTTCAAAACAATGATCAAAATGATCTTCAATCACGCGCTTACCTCGACCAGTAATTAAAATTATTTCCTCAATCCCAGAAGCAACCGCTTCCTCAACCAAATATTGAATCACCGGTTTATCGACAATAGGCAACATTTCTTTTGGCTGAGCTTTAGTAGCAGGCAAAAATCGAGTGCCAACACCGCCAACAGGGAATACAGCTTTTGTAATGCGAGACATTATAATGAAAAATTAAGGATGTCCTTCGAACACTTAAAAAAATATATATAATTTGCAAAGCAAAACATCAATTTATCATTCATCATTTATTCTATTTCAATCATTTTCATTTTCGCTTTTTCAATTATTGGAATACTGATTATCAAAACGTTATTTTCAAAACTTGCTTTTAGTTTTGTAGTATCAACATCTTCCGGTAAAACGATTCGTCTTCGGAATTCGCCCCACTGGCATTCTTCTGTAATTGGCATCAATTCCCTATCTAAAGGAAATTTCCTCTCCCCTTCCAAAAGCAGAACATCAAAATGTAATAAAATCTTTATCCCGTTTTTTTTAATTCCAGGAATTTGAGCGATAATATACAAATTTTCATAATCTCGATAAACATCAACATCAAGCTCTCCGCAAGAAGCTTTGGACGCTAAATCTTCTACTTTATCATCCTGAATTTTATCAATCGTCAGATCATGCTCACGTTTAACTTGAGAAATTATAAGCTCCTCTTTTTTCTTTATACCAGTAATATTTTGGATGCCAATTGACATAATTTAGGACAAAGGATAAAGAAAAAACATTATTTTGCAGATACTATTTTCTTTACACTAAAGTATTTTAAAAATTCCTCTCTCGTCAATGTTTCTTTCTTAATTAAATCTTCCGCAATTTCAATTAATTTATCTTTATTTTTTAGTAAAATTTCTTTTGTTTTTTTATAAGCTTTTTCCAAAATCGATTGTACATATTTATCAATTTCTTCAGCAGATTTCTCTGAATAATCTTTTGTATGAGCAAAATCTTTACCTAAAAATATTTCTTCATTTCTCTTACCAAATATCGTCAATCCAAGTGGACTCATAGCATATCTCGTTACCATATTTTTTGCAATCTGAGTTGCTCTTTCTAAATCATTAGAAGGTCCAGTTGTTGTTTCTTTAAATATAATTTCCTCAGCCACATATCCGCCCAAAAGCGAAGATAATTCATCCTCAAATTTAGACCTAGAATATAGAACATAATCTTGTTCAGGCAAAAACCAAGTAACTCCAAGCGCCATACCTCTAGAAATAATTGAAATTTTCTGAACTGGATCGCAATTAGGAAGAGAATGCCCAACAATCGCATGCCCAACCTCATGATAAGCTGTGATTTTTTTCTCTTTTTCTGAAATTATCTTTGATTTTCGTTCAGGTCCCATCATAACTTTTTCAATTGCCTGTTCGATATCTTTTTCTGAAATTTTCTTCTTATTATTTTTTGCTGTCAAAATCGCGGCCTCATTCATAGCATTTTCTAAATCAGCTCCAGAAAATCCAGGTGTATGCCTAGCAATTAAAAACAAATCAACGTCTTTATCCAAAGGTTTATTGCGACTATGAACTTCTAAAATCTCTTTCCTTTCTTCAAGTCCAGGCAAATCAACAGTAACTCTACGATCAAAACGACCAGGACGAAGAAGCGCTGGATCA
Source organism: Candidatus Peregrinibacteria bacterium RIFOXYB2_FULL_32_7 (assembly GCA_001787465.1). Classification (GTDB taxonomy): domain Bacteria; phylum Patescibacteriota; class Gracilibacteria; order UBA1369; family GWF2-33-10; genus OXYB2-FULL-32-7. The sequence continues at coordinate 3,058 of MFXJ01000005.1, forward strand.
AGAACATCAGGCCTATTAGTTGCGGCAATAACAATCACATTATCATTAATTTCAAATCCATCCATTTCCGTTAAAATCTGATTCAGAGTTTGCTCACGCTCATCATGTCCGCCCCCCATTCCAGCTCCACGATGCCTGCCAACCGCATCAATTTCATCAATAAAAATTATACAAGGCGCGTTTCTTTTTGCTTTTTTGAAAAGATCACGAACTCGGCTCGCTCCAACTCCAACAAACATTTCCACGAACTCAGAACCAGAAATTGAAAAAAATGGCACATCTGCTTCGCCAGCAATTGCCCGCGCTAACAAAGTTTTACCTGTTCCAGGCGAGCCAATTAATAAAACTCCCTTAGGGATTTTCGCCCCGATTACCGTATATTTACTAGGATTTTTTAAGAAATCAACAATTTCCACTAATTCTTCTTTTGCTTCTTTTGAACCAGCAACATCCTTAAATCCAACTTTTTTATCTTTTTCCTTATCAAAAATCCGCGCCCGACTATTACCAAAAGAAATAGCTTGATTATTACTATTCTGAGCATGCCGCATTAATAATAAAAGAAATCCAATTACTAAAATAAATGGAAAAACACTAATAAAAATTTCTTTCCAAAAAGTATTGCTATTATCGTCAATATTAATTTCAAGACCTTGTCTTTTAGCCAAAGGAATTTCATTTAAAATTTCCTGAACTGTCGCTTGATTTTCTCTTTGCGTATATTCTTTCTGACCGTCCTTTAGCAAAATTTCGATCCGATTATCATAAAAAGTCAAAGACGCTACCTCTCCACCCTGAGTTTGGCTTAAAAAACTAGAATAATTCACTTCAACAGAGGGCTCAATCTCAGTTTTTCGTGTAAGATTCAAATAAAGCGCGCTTAAGATAAAAGCGATAATAATAATATACAACAAATTAAAATTATATTTTTTCTCCTGATTTTTTTTGTCCTGCGCCATTTTTTAAAAAAATTTAATAATTTAATTCGGGTTTTTATTTTAACCAAAATTTAGAAAAAAGTAAAAGGCATCTTGAAAAAAGAAAAATAATATGTTAAAATCATCTGATGGCATTTTTATTTCTTAAAATTTTTTATATGTCACAAATTGACAAACTTCCACTAACCCAAAATCGTACTTCATCTTCACAAGAACGAAATTTACAAAAAGGAATAAAAGTAGCGCTAAACGAATCTCAATCTCTAGAAAAAAAAGAGTTTAATGAAAAATTAAAGCAAAAGATAGAAGCTCTTAAGGAAATTAGAAAGAGCCAAAAAGAAATGGAAAATGAAATAGAAACAGCGTCAAAAAATAAAAATCTAAGCAAAGAAGAATTAAGAAAACTGCAAGAAAAAGAATTAAAACTGTCGGAACAATTTAATAAAAAATATTGGGAAACATCTGTATCTGATTCAAAAGAATTTGCTCGTTTACACAATATTTTAGATACAAAGATTACAAAGCCAAAAAATTTAGATGGTCTTATTATAAATTTAAAACAACTTGCCAAAGAAGAAACTGACAAAAGTGCAAAAAAAGATTTCGCATTATTAATAGATTATCTACAAATAGTTTCAGAAGCAGGATTGCAAGATGATATTTCTGGACACTCAATAGATGATTTAGGAATAAAGTGGCGGAAAAATTTATTAGAGACAAATGAATCCTGGCAATTTTGCAAACATAATTATGAATTATATAAAAAGCAATGTTCAGATAACAAAACTCCAGGAAATCAAACAGAAACTGATTCCGTACTTACTGCATATAATAGATTATTTACAAAATTCGAAGAAATATTCCAAGAATCAGTTGTTTTGCATCATAGCCAAGATAAAAAAGCTGTCGTAGGAATTGTAAGTAAATATAAGGAACTTTTAAAAGAAGAATCTAATATATATAAAAAATTTGAATCAGAAGATACTTGGAAGAGGAATGAGTTACTTGATCCCCAAACATGGACTGGCGAAATATTTACACAATTTGCTCCATTTAGACAGTCTGATCTTTTCCATCAATTTCAAAAAGAAAAAGGTGAAACGAATTTAGAAGACTTTATAAATTGGTTAGAAAAATAGAATTTCATCAAAAATTCATTTTCGGTTCATGAAAAATTCAGAATTGGATGGGAAAATATAAATGATACTAAATTATATAATTTTTCCATACGAATTTACCAAATAGACAATCTATTAGATTAAAAGGATTTAATTATTCACAATCAGGATATTATTTCATAACATTATGCGCCAAAAATCGAAAAAACATTTTTGGAAACATATTAAATGAAAAAATGCATCTAAATCAATTTGGACAAATAATCCAAAAAGAATGGGAAAATACTCCAAATATAAGAAAAGAAATAATTTTAGACGAATTTATAATCATGCCAGATCATATTCATGGAATAATAAAAATAAATAATAATAGTACGGGCGTATGGCAATACGCAACGGAATACGCCCCAACATTTTTTAAATCCACATCAAAAACCTTAGGGGCATTTATCAGAGGATTTAAAGGAACAACTACTAAACAAATCAATTTAATTAGAAACACTCCAAATTTTCCTTTATGGCAAAGAAATTATTATGAAAGAATAATCAGAAATGAAAATGCCTTAAATAATATTCGCAATTATATCAAAAATAATCCAAAAAATTGGGGAAAATGATCAAAATCTATTTAAATTAATTATCTCTAACAATTCCAGTCTTTCCTTCCACCAAAATCATTTGACCTGGTCCAAATTCTTTTTTCACATTTCCTTTCCCGGAATTCAATACTTTTAGAATCTGTTCCATGTGCTTAGAGGTAAAATAATAGGTCGATCCATGCGCTTTTTTATATAAATCAATCAAAAAAGCCTTTTGAAGAGCAAGATGTAATGCTCGAAATTCTACAATATTAAATTTAATCTCTCCCTTTACAAAAACAGCTAAAGGGATTTGTCGCTCAATCAAATCCTTAATTTCTCTTAAATTTTCTAAATTCTCCCAAAAACTTTTTTCTAAATTCGGATTAATTTTTTTCAATTCAGGAATAACTTTCAAACGTAATCTATTTCTTGCATATTTCTCATCAAAATTCGTATAGTCATTATAAAATTTTAAATCATTTTCTGTAGCATATTTCAAAATTTCCTTCTTATTTATATGTAAAAACGGTCGAAAAATATCATTTCCGCAAATATTCATTCCAGTTAAACCATTTAATCCTGCTCCCCGCACAAAATTCAATAAAACCGTCTCCAAATTATCATTCAAATGATGTGCGGTAACAACATATTTAGCCTTATATTTTCTCAAAAGTTTCCCGAAAAACTCATACCTTTTCTCACGGCATTTGGCCTCCAAATTTGGAACGCAATTTTTCTTTTGTAGCGAATCTAAATCTAGTTTCTTAAATTCAAATTGTAATCCAAACTTTTTCGCATACCATTTTACTAATTCCTCATCCGCATCACTCTCTTTTCCTCGTAATCCATGATTTACATGCGCAATAACCAATTTCAGAGGTGTTTTTTTTACAAATTTAACCAAAATATCTAATAAAACAACTGAATCAACTCCGCCAGAAACACCCACAATTAAAACATCGTCCTTTTTTACAAATTTATCCAAAATTTGAAAAACTTTTTCCTCCATAAATATTTTTAAATTTAAAATTTAAAATTCCAGCCCGAAGTTCTGGCGAGTAAAATTTCCTGATCATCATCTTTCGCCATTTTATTTCTCATAATTTTTCCGCATTTCTGACATTCATGCACCAAAATATAACCTTTTTTACCAGAATAATCCAAATTTTTAACTTTCATTAACCCTTCACATTTGCTTAAACGATCACCTGGAACTTCATCATCAACATGCAAACTATAAAGACATTTCACGCAATGATTTCTAAGTCCGCCTTTTAATGGGACATTTTCAAAACTACAATTTTTACATATAAATCCTGTATTTCTTCCTTGCGCAATAAAATTTCTTTTGATTTTCATTTTTAAATAAGGTATAATAATTAGATTTTCACAAATTTCTTTTAACTTTTTACTAAAATTACTATGGAAAACAAAGAACGTATTTACGGACAAGGTCTAAGCTTAATTGCTATTGTCCTTATTGGCATCCTTATAATAACCATATTATTCGGTGCTTATCTAGCTTTACATAAAAATTCATTAAATAAAACAAAAACTGAAGGAGAAACCAAATTAACTGAAATACAAAATGAAATTAGTAAATTAGAAGAACAAAAACTACCGATTTTAGTACATGCCAGCGAACTTCAAAAACAAAATGAACAAAGCATCCAATGGTCAAAAGTTGTAGAGAATTTAAACAAAGCGACTCCAAAAGATGTATTTATTAAATCCTATAACGGCCACAAATCAGGACAAATTTTCATTGCGGCTGAAGCACAAACAATTAAAAAGATCAGCGAACTTATTGACATTTTGGCGGTAAAAGATTTCTTAAATGAAGTATTCGTTCCCAGCATAACAAAAGGAACAAATGAAAAAGGAGCGGTAGAATACAGCTTCAATCTAGAGCTTGACTACGCCAAAGTAGCACAAGAATAAAAAAACAAAAGCGTCCGCAGGACAACTTTAATTCATAATTCATAATTACTAATTCATAATTCTAAAAACTATGTCTTCAAAATCAACTTCAAATTTAGTATCAGGGATTATCCTGATCGTCCTCATTGTTATTTTCATTGCTATTATTAATCCTTTAAGAAACGATATATCTGAAATCAAACAAGGATTAGCAACTATTGAAAATGAAATTAACACAAATCAAGAAGAACTTGATAATTTAAATGCTTTAAACAAGGATCTGCCAAAAGACAGCGTTAATAGAACAAAATTGATGAAAGTTGCGCCAGAAGGATTAAGCCAATCTGACTTAATCAAAGATTTAAACGATATTGCTGTAAAAAATGGCATTACCCTCCATGCTATAAATTTTGACAAACAAGGAGAAAATGAAAGTATAAAAGGTCTCAATACCATTTCTATTTCAGCAAGTTTTTCAGGAACATACGATGATTTAACTAAATTCTTGCAAGGAATTGAATTAAGTCAAAGAATTATCACTGTAAAATCAATTAATTTGCAAAAAGAAGAAAATACAGATAAAAGCCCGATCACTTTTACTCTTTCTCTTGAGACTTACTATCAATAATTGAAAATTTAAATCTAAAATTTAAAATTTAAAATTTAAAAAATGGACCCAATTCTAGAAAAATTCAACTTAAATAACGAAGAAAACAAAGAAGAAATTGTGTATGGAGTTTATGACAATCGCAAAACAAATATTTTTACAAGAATAAATGATTTTTTGATCGACCATTCAAAAATTAGCATAAAAGATAAATCATACTTCTTTCATTTGCTTGCAGTCATGGTTGATTCAGGACTTCCGCTTGTCAGATCGCTAAAAGTTCTTGTTGATAGAACCGAAAACATACATTTGAAACGAGTTATTAACACCATTCAATATAATATGGAAAACAAAGGGCAAACGCTTGCCCAATCCATGCAAAAATTCCCAGATGTTTTTGATGAATCTGAAATTGGAATCGTAAAATCAGGAGAAGAAACAGGCAAATTAGACCAAATGCTTTTTAAATTGGCAAAACAATTAGAAAGATCTTACGAACTTAAATTAAAAATTAAAGGCGCGATGGTTTATCCACTTACGGTTGTAATAGCTCTAATTCTTGCCGGTATAATTGTAATGATATTCGTAATCCCAAAACTTAAATCTTTTTTCACAGAAAATAGTATAGATTTGCCTTTACCAACACAAATTTTAATAAATACCAGCAATTTTATGGGAAGCTATTGGTGGGCGGTACTACTCGTAATTATCGCTTTTTCACTTATCACAAATTTCTATATCAATACCGAACACGGTAAATTCAAATGGCATTATTATTTGCTAAAAACTCCTTTAATTGGACCGCTAATCGTAAAACTTTCTATTGTCAAATTTGTTAGATTTCTTGAAGTGCTTATTGCTTCAGGACTGCCAATAACAAAAGTTTTAAAAATTTGCGCAGACAGTATAGGCAACACCGTTTATCAGAAAAAACTTTATTCAACCGCAGAACACGTTCAGCAAGGTGAAAAAATTTCAGATAATCTTGAAAATGCTACTTTAATTTTTCCTAAAACCTTAGTCGAGATGCTTCGAGTGGGTGAGAACTCAGCCGCAATTGATACTGCTTCAGCCAAAATGGCCGATCATTTTGAAAGAGAAATCGAACATGATTTAAAAAACATTATTACAATTTTGGAACCGTCCATGATTGTTTTGATAGGATTTATAGTCGTTTTCATGGCGTTTGCCATCATGGCTCCAATCTTCAATCTAAGTTCAATTAGTTAAAAAGTCGGTAGTCATTAATAAATGAATAATACAAAATTTAAAATTCCAGCTCGAAGTCCTGACGGGCAAAATTTAAAATTTCGCAAAGCGAAAAGCGCTTTTACCATAATAGAAATCCTAATTGTTATTACCATAATTGGCATCCTAACTGCTGTTTTTCTTGGTAGTTACGGAGGAACTATTGAGCATGCCAAAGTAGAAAGCTCAGCTCAGGAGATAAAAAGCGTGCTTGAGTCATTAAAAATCAAAGCCAACAGCGGTATTTTTGAAGGAGAACAAGAATCTGCAATAAATAATAATGTAGCTTTATGCTACGGAATGAGTTTTGATCAAATGCAAGGAGAAGTTATGACTTTTACAACTCCTTTTAATCATGAAGAACAAAAATGCAGTTATGAAAAATCAAATTTAGCTACTGTAGAAATTCAAAAAAGTGTTCAAATCGCTCAAATAAGTGATCTTCAACTCAATGATATAAATATTTATTTCTTCCCTCCACGCGGAGAGATAAATTTAACCTATTCAAACGAAAATATTGAATATAAAAATAAATTAATCATAACTTTAAATCACAAAAACTATCCAGATTTCACAAAAACATTAAACATTGACGCTGTTACTGGCAGAATCGAAGTAAAATAAAATTCATCCAAATAATTTCTGATACAAAATCCCCCCATATCGCTTCAAAAATTCTCGATAGCTTTTTTGAAAACCAATAATTTTCCGCTCCAGATCCAAAACATCATTAAGACTTATATCATTAATCATCCTAATCAAACTCAACGCTCCAGAAAAAACATTTGTTCCTTTTAAAGGGATTAAACGTGCAAATAAAAAATTGCCTTTTTCAAATAAATAACTGCCTTTTACTTCAGAAATAAAAAAAATTTCCTCAGTAAAAATATCTTTTACTTCAAATCCAAAATCTCTTTTTATGTCTAAAACCTCAAAACAAGACCGATAACTTTTTTGAATACCAATCAAATATGCAAGTTCTCCCTGCGTTAAATGATCTTCATGCTCTAAAATATAAGTTTCCACCACCGTTTTACCGTCAAAAATAGGTATATCATACCAAAGCCATTCCCAAAAAAATTCTTCTTGATCATCACTTAAATATTCATCATCCATTTGCAATTCAGAAACACCGAAAAATTCGTCCAAATATTCATCTAAATCAATATCATCAGTAATAGGATAAGCAAAATCAGCGATTTTATTAATCAGCATATTATACGCAGAGATCGTATCGGCTGGGAATAAATTTTGCGAATTCATATAATATTAGTTATAGGACTTAATTAAACTACTTCTGCGCACAAAAAGTGTCAATGAGAAATAAGAGGAAATTTGCAATAAACAATAAAAAAATTATAATAGACTTACCGCATAATAATTTTCGTAAATAAATCACCTAAAAAACTCCTTCAAACATGCTCATCCTCATCTTTGGGATCTTTGTTACTTTCATTGCGATAATTTTTATCATCACCGGAATAACCAATATTTTAACTCTTATTCCCTATGTGCCAACTAAGCACGAATACATAAAAAACGTTTTAAAAAACTTAAAACTTAAAACTAAAAATCAAACACTTTATGATCTTGGTTGTGGCGACAGCCGAGTCCTTTTTATTGCCGAAAGTTTAGGATTCAAAGCTATCGGATATGAAAATTCTTTAGCTCCATTCCTTTATGGATATATCAAAAAATCACTTATCAAATCAAAAATAGATATCAAATTCCAATCTTTTTTCAAAGCAAATTTAAAAAAAGCCGATATAATTTTTGTTTATTTACTACCTTTTATCTTCACTCGTTTAGCTCCAAAAATAAAAAAGGAATGTCGCAAAGGCACCAAAATAATTAGCATCGGCTTCCAAATTCCAACTTTAAATTTAATTAAATTTAGAAAAAGAAACGAAGAAAAAAGATGGCCTTCAGTATATTATTATGAGATTTAAAAATTTGACAAAAATTTAAAATTACTTTTTAATTAAATCTAAAATTTAAAAAGTTTTTTAATGGATTCTGATATTTTAAATACCAATCTTTTAGAAGATGAAACCTTTATACAAGATTTAATAAGAGCATATGAACTAAAATTTCAAAGATTAATTGAAATAGAAACAAAAGCATTTAATTGTAGATTAGATATATCTAAAAATACGCTTAACATAGAAAAAACCATAAGAGAAGCTTTAAAAATTGTCGCCTTAATGCAAGTACAATCCGAAGAAGATACTATATTACAAATAAAGGCTTTTTTAAGAATTATTAATGATCAAATCCAAAGAATCATTTTTCGCTATCATAGTCAAGTTGGCGATAAAATGACTACATTGCAACACCTATCTATCACAGATCCTCTCACTAAAATATTAAATAGGAATGGATTAATGAGAGTTTTGAGAAATAAACTTGTAATACATGAAAATGGAAAAAGAGAAAAAAAAGAAACAGAACGCTCTATTTGTATAATTATGATCGACATTGATCATTTTAAAAATATAAATGATACACATGGCCATTTAGCCGGTGATTACATCTTAGAACAATTAGCTAGAATTTTAGAAGAAAGATTTAGAATAGGAGTTGATGCGATTGGAAGATTTGGCGGAGAAGAATTTATGATTGTATTCGAAGGTAACAAAGAAGATGCCGAAACAGCAACGGAACGTTTTCGTAAAACCATCGAAGATCATACTTTTTTATATAAAAATCCTAAAAATGAAATAATTTCTATAAGAATTACTGTGAGTATTGGTATTAGCGATAATAAAAATTCTGTAGATCCTAATATTATAATCGAAACTAGTGATCAAGCCTTATATACATCAAAAGAAAATGGCAGGAATCAAATCACTTACCGAGCAACTCAAAATTAAATTTCCATATTTCTTTCTTTTTGTCTATATATAAAATTTGACGTTCTTTAAACGTTTTGATAAATTAATATGAACAGATCGAGAAAGATTAAAAAAAATATAAAAACAAAAAAGTTCTTTTACATTTTCGTTTCTGCAAAGCACAAAAGCAATAGGGTTCTTCTCTTAAAAAAAACAAGAATCTTCTCTCCCGATAAACACAAAAATGGAGATCGTTGCGGTAAGCTCGTGGGCTTACTCACATCTCTTAAAACTTTTCTTTTTGAGGGAAGTCTCTTAATCCGAGAAAAAAGGACTCTATTGCTTTTCTGCTTTGTGATATGGAAAAAGAAGTGACGATCTTTTTCCCACACAAAACTTGTCTGTTCCATTCCATAAACCTATTTATTTAATTTATGTAGAGTGGATATTCCCAGACAGTCCTTGGACGGACTAAAAACCTCATCCAAAACAAGGCAGAGAAATTAAACAAGAAATCGCGTCATTCTTGTAAAAACAAATATCCAAACAAAAACCTCAGCATATTACAAA
>MFXJ01000005.1:12915-15957 GCA_001787465.1 Candidatus Peregrinibacteria bacterium RIFOXYB2_FULL_32_7
CTTAAAAAAGGGGCTTTTTCCATTTCCAAAAAAAATCTGCTATCATCATAACGCACAATGAAAAACGTATAACTCGTAACAACAACATGGTTCTGAAAACCTTCCAAAACGTTCCAATTTTCATTAACGAAACCATAAATTTTATTGTTGAACTTTCTAAAACTGAAAAGATTTCTCGTATTGGTTTGAGCGGGGGCACAACTCCTAAACCAATTTATGAAAAACTAGCTAGAAATACTGAAATTAATTTCAGAAATATTGAATTTTATCAAGTTGATGAAAGATATATCGACAAGAATCATCCTGATTCAAATTATAAAATGATCTTTGAATCGCTTATCGCTCCTATCGCACCTAAACTCAAAGAGTTTTATTATTTCGATACCACTTTAGAAATTACTGACTGTTTAGAAAAATATGAAAAAATTTTAAAACAAATTCCTCAGCAAAGTTTTGATTTAATAATTCTTGGAATAGGTAAAGATGGTCATACAGCGTCGCTATTCCCTAATTCTAAAATGTTAGCTGAAACCGAAAAATTAACTGCACATACGCAAACACAAAAATTTGCCGTAAAAGATAGACTAACAATTACTTTCCCTATGATTATGAAAAGTAAAAATTTACTCCTGCTACTACAAGGCAAAGACAAAAAGAAAACGCTTGACGCTTTTCTGAATTCAAATAAAACTACAAATGAATTCCCAGCAAAAAAACTTCTAGAACATAATAATTTACAAGTGTTTTATTGCGAAGCCTAAATATTTAAGAATGGATCAAAAATTTCCAAAAATCTCCTGCGCCATCATCAACTATAATGGTGAAAAATTCATTAATCGCTGTCTTAAAAGCTTAATTGAGCAAGATTATTCAAATTTCGAAATTATTTTTATTGATAATGTTTCAACTGACAATTCCGTAAATTTCATAAAAGAAAATTTTCCACAAATAAAAATTATTGAGAATGCAAAGAATATCGGCTATACAGGCGGAGCTAATCAAGCAATAGAAATTACTGATGGAAAATATTTAATGATCTTGAATCCTGATATTGTTTATGAGCCAGATTATTTATCAAAATGTGTTCAAAAACTCGAAGAATGTTCAAAAATCGGTGTTATTGGCGGAAAATTATTAAAATATGATTTTGAAAATAACAAAAAAATAAATTTAATAGATTCAATCGGACTTTATTGTTTTAAAAATCGAAGAATTATCGATCGCGGACAAGGATATGAAGACAAAGGTCAATATAATCAAGAAGAAAGAGTTTTTGGCATTTCTGGAGCCAGCCCAATTTATCGAAGAGAAGCTTTACTTGATATCAAAATTTATAATGAAATTTTTGACGAAGATTTTTTTATGTATAAAGAAGATATTGATATTTCTTGGAGATTAAATTTACGAGGCTGGATTTGTTATTATTTTCCAAAAGCGCTTGCTTATCACGGTCGAGGCACGGGAGTTTTGAAGCGCGCTAATCATTTAGAAGTTCTGAAACATAGACAAAAAGTCTCCAAACTCGCCAAACAACTTTCATACAAAAATCAACGTTTAATGCAGATAAAAAATGAGATTTGGCCGAGCTTTTTGCTTGATTTTATTTATATTATTCCAAAAGAAATTTTGGCTTTAGGATATATTGTACTTAGAGAGCCTTATGTATTAAAATCTGTAATGGAATTAATTTTAAAAATCCCAAAAGCCTTGAAAAAAAGAAAATGGATTATGGAAAATAGAAAAATTGACTGGAGACAAATGCATTATTTTTTGGGAAGAGCAAAAAAATAATTTAAAATTCATAATTTACAAAGTGAAATCTTTAATCCGCTTTATCGATCAGAAAGGTCTGTCTGTGGTTGCTTTGATTTTGTCAGACGCGTTTTGGTATTTTTTAAGTTTCACAATCGCTTATTATCTTCGGGGAATTTTATTGGTTGATAAATTAAAATTCTCTCCCCTTCAGCATTTTTCAGTATATTTCAAGATCGTTCCAATTATTCTTATTTTAATAATTATTGTTTTTTATTTTTACGGACTTTACGAGAAACAAAATCGCATTACCGCGGTTAATGAAATTATCTTAATTATTAAAGCTACAACTTTCTGCCTACTTCTCATTATGGCTGGATCGTTTTTGCAAAAATATGATTATTCTAGAATTTTAATTATTTTATTTTGGATTTTTAGTGTGATTTTCATGAATTGCGGTCGATTTTTTATAAGAAAATTTCAAAGATATTTATATAAAAAAAATGTTGGGATAAAAAGAATTTTAATTATCGGCGCTGGCAAATGGGGTAGAAAAGTAGCAGAAAACATCTCTGAATATCATGATTTTGGATATAAAATCATCGGCTTTATGGACGACAAAATGCAACCAAAGAACAGTGAATATGAATTTTTTGGCAATACGACAAATATTTTAAAAATTTTAAAACAGCACAAAATTAATTATGTCTATATTGCCGATCCAGCTATGTCTCATGAAAATATTTTAAATCTGATCTATCAATGCGAAAATACCAAAGTAAGATTCAAAGTCGCTTCTGATCTATTTGAAATAGTTACCGGCGGCATTAATTTAAACGAAATCGAAGGCATGCCAACGCTTAATTTAGATGAAAATCAAAACACACAAATTATATATAAATTTTTCAAAAAAATTATGGATTTATCTTTAAGTATTATTGCTCTGCTGTTAACATCTCCGTTATTTATAATTATTATTTTTATAATTAGAGTAACCACCAAAGAACCAGCGATATTTATTCAAAAGCGTGTTGGACAAAATAATGAAGTATTCAAAATGTATAAATTCAGAACGATGTATAAAGATGCTGACGAGAACACTTACGCGCCAAAAAAACCTAATGATCAAAGAATTACAAAAGTCGGCAGATTTCTAAGAAAAACCAGTTTAGACGAGCTACCGCAACTTATTAATGTCATTAGAGGAGAAATGTCTTTAGTGGGACCTCGTCCTGAAATGCCATTTATTGTCGCCAAATATAAAGATTGGCAAAAAAAACGTTTGGAAGT
>MFXJ01000006.1:0-3267 GCA_001787465.1 Candidatus Peregrinibacteria bacterium RIFOXYB2_FULL_32_7
ATCATTAGTTTCTGGTTTAAAAGAAAGTCCCCAAATAGCAATTTTTTTATTTTTTAAATTCGGATAAATTTTTATTAATTTTTTTATTAAAAATATTTTTTGTTCATTATTTGTATCTTTAACCGCTTTGATAATTTTTAAATTAATTTGATGTTGTTTAGCGCAATTAATAAAAGCGTGGACATCTTTTGGCAAACAACTCCCGCCATAACCAATGCCAGCATTTAAAAAACCTTCTCCGATTCTTTTATCAAGGCCGATTCCTTTAGCAACGTCTTGAATATTAGCTTTAGCCACATCACAAAATTTAGCAATTTCATTAATAAAAGAAATTTTTGTGGCTAGAAAAGTATTTGAGGCGTATTTAATCATTTCTGCGCTTTCGATTGAGGTTGCGACAAGAGGAATTTTTTTCTTTAGTATCGGTTCATAAAGCTTTTTAATAGTTTTTAGAACTTTTTGATTATTTATTCCAATGACGATCCTATCAGGATTTAAAGTATCTTTGATGGCCGTTCCTTCACGTAGAAATTCTGGATTGGAAACGAAATCAAAATCGTGATTCGCCCGCCTGAATGACATTTGTGTCGGGCAGGTGATTCGTGATTCGCCCGCCTGAATGACATTTGTGTCGGGCAGGTGATTCGTGATTTGTGATTTGATTATTTCGATGCATTTTTGACTAGTGCCGATTGGGACTGTTGATTTGTTTAAGAAAATTTTATATCCATTTAAATATTTCCCAAAGTTTTTTGCTACTTCTTTTACATAGGTAAGATCAGCTTTATTGCCGTTATTTATTGGCGTGCCAACTGCGCAAATGATAATATCACCGAATTCAATTCCTTTTTTAATATTAGTATCAAAAGAAATGCGTTTTGCTTTTAGATTTTTTTTGAGTAGATTTTCTAAATTAGGTTCGTAAATTGCACTTTTGCCTTTTTGCAGATTTTTTATTTTGACTTGATCGATATCAATACAAAGCACATTATTGCCCATTTCAGCAAAAGATATACCTGTTGTTAGTCCTACATAACCTGTGCCAATGATGGTGATTTTCACTTAAAAAGGATAAAGGGGAAAGAAAACAATTTAAGAATAGATTATAAAGTAATTTTTTAAAAGCGAAGTAGTATTATGTTTAAATTGAAGTTTTTTTATCTAAATAAAAAATGACACGACTGTCATAATTAAAAGAACAAAGTTGCTCAATAAGTTGTTCTTGTGCGAGTTTATTGTTACGAAAGTGAAGCCAATCCTTTAAATTGTAATTAATCATACTTGGATCCAGAAATGGTTTTAATTTCATCTCTTCAAATCCATTTTTGCTACCAATTTCATTTATATCTTCAATAATAATATCTCTTTCTATCCAAGTTGGATCCTGACTTTTGTATTTTTCCATAAATTCAATAGTTTCTTTAGAAGTGGAATGTTTTGCGCCTGGTTCAACAAATATTGCTCTACCGCCTGGTATTAAAATACGAGATATTTCCGAAATTACTTTATCAAAATTTTTCATGTGATGTAGACTGTCAAAACAAACAACATTACTAAAAAAATTATTTTTCATAGAGGTAAGCGCATGTCCATCACAGTCAAAAAAGGAGAGCTTTTCCGGGTCTAATCTTTGATCTGCTTTAACTCTAAGTTTGGCTAATTCAATTGCATTAGGAGAAAGATCGAATCCATATACGGTAAAACCACTTCTGTTGAGAAATTCAGCGACCCATCCGGTTCCACAAGCAAAATCTAGAATATTTTTATTATTATCGTGTTCTTTGATGCAGGATAACATAATTGAAAAATCAAAGAGCAAACGTGAAATTGCACGCTTAGAAGAGAATGGTTCTGTTACCCCGGGATTGTTTATAAAATTAGACATATTTTATAAAAATAATATTATTATATACATTTAATATCTTTTTTTGGTGATAAGCAAGAAATATTGTATTTATACAATAATATGTTAACATAAATTTGTTATTTTTTAAGTTTATTTATGTCTACCTATCTTTTCACCTCAGAATCAGTAACTGAAGGCCATCCGGATAAGATTGCTGATCAGATTTCTGATGCGGTTTTGGATGCTATTTTTCAACAAGATCCTAAAGGAAGAGTGGCTTGCGAGACTCTTTTAACTACAGGACTTGCTTTTGTGGCTGGCGAAATTACTACCAACTGTTATGTGGATATACAAGATATTGCTCGCAATACTATTCGTGATATTGGATATGATGACGCGGCTTATGGGTTTGATTATAAAGCTTGTGCTGTTATTTCATCAATTCACGGTCAAAGTCCTGATATTGCTCAAGGAGTTAATGATGGAGAAGGTCTACATAAGGAACAGGGAGCTGGCGATCAAGGCATGATGTTCGGATTTGCAATTGATGAAACCGAAGAATTAATGCCGATGCCAATCATGCTTGCGCATAAATTAGCGATGAAATTAGCTGATGTTAGAAAAGCTGGCGCTTTAAAATATTTGCGTCCTGATGGAAAAACTCAAGTTACAATTGAATATGAAAACGGTAAGCCAAAAAGAGTTCATACTGTTGTTGTATCAACACAGCATGGAGAAGAAGCCAAGCATAAACAAATTTATTCAGATATGATTGAGCATGTTATCAAACCTGTTTGTAAAGATTTAGTTGACAATCAAACAATTTATCATGTTAATCCAACTGGTACATTTATCATTGGCGGTCCTCCAGGAGATACGGGATTAACTGGTAGAAAAATAATTGTTGATACTTATGGTGGTATGGGCCGTCATGGTGGTGGTTGTTTTTCTGGTAAAGATCCGTCAAAAGTAGATCGAAGCGCGGCCTATATGGCTAGATATGTTGCAAAAAATATTGTGGCCGCAGGTATTGCCAAGAAATGCGAAGTCCAAATTGCTTATGCGATTGGTTACGCAGAGCCAGTATCAATATTTGTAGATACTTTTGGTACTTCGAAATTTGATAACAAAAAAATCGAAGAAGTGATTAGAAAAGTATTTGGACTTAAACCAGCTGAGATAATTAAACATTTAGATTTATTAAGACCAATTTACAAAAAAACAGCGGCTTATGGACACTTTGGAAGGAGTGAATTTTCTTGGGAGAAGACAGATAAAGCAGAAGAAATTGCTAAACTGTTAAATTGCTAGATGGTTGAATTATTTAAATTTTAATTTATGAATTATTTTGTTAAAGATATTAGTTTGGCTAGTCAAGGTAAAATGAATATTGAAGTGGCGCAACGCAACATGTCAGCGCT
>MFXJ01000006.1:3453-5788 GCA_001787465.1 Candidatus Peregrinibacteria bacterium RIFOXYB2_FULL_32_7
AAAGTTGTTGAATTTAAACCTCAGATTACGATTGATGATGGTTGCGATTTGGTAACTTTAATTCACACTGAATATGCCGATTTAATTCCAAATATTATTGGCGGCTGTGAAGAAACTACAACCGGAATTATTCGTTTGAAAGCAATGGAAAAAGATAAAGCTTTGAAATGTCCGATGATTGCTGTTAATGATAATAAAACTAAACATTTGATGGATAATTATTACGGGACAGGACAGTCAACCTTAGATGGAATAATTCGAGCTTCAAATATTTTATTTGCTGGCAAAACAGTAGTGGTTTTGGGATATGGAAGTTGTGGCAAAGGGGTAGCTTTGAGATCAAAAGGATTAGGAGCTAATGTGATTGTGACGGAAGTTGATAATTTTTGTGCTTTACAGGCAAAAATGGATGGATTCGTGGTAATGAAAATGGAATTCGCGGCCAAAATCGGCGATATTTTTGTGACCGTTACCGGTAATAAGCACGTTATCACTTTGGATCATATAAAAAGCATGAAATCAGGGGCGATTTTGGCAAATTCAGGTCATTTTGATAATGAAATAGATGTTAAGTCTTTAGAAAAGCAAGCAAAATCAAAAAGGAGAGTTAGATCATATTTTGACGAATATGTTTTTGAAAATGGTAAATATGTGTATTTAGTTGGTGAAGGGCGTTTGGCGAATTTAGCGGCGGCAGAAGGTCATCCGAGCGAGGTTATGTCTTTGTCATTCTGTGGGCAGGCTTTGGCTTGCGAGTATTTAGTGAAAAATAAAAGCAATTTACTAGCCAAAGTTTATACTTTGCCTCCAGAAATTGATGATTATATTTCAGCGTTGCAACTTACCGCCATGGAAGTTTCTATTGATGAATTAACTGAAGAGCAGAAAAAATATTTAAGTAGTTGGCAGGAGGGAACATAATTAGGGATTAGTAATTGGTAATTGGTAATGCGTTTTTTAGAAAAATATATTTCGCATAACGCATAATGTAACATGAATTATGAATTTTTTAAAAAATTAATCAAAACTGACTTGCATGTTTTTGGTATTTTTTTATTTTTGATTTTTTTGGTCTGGAAAATTTCGTTTTATTTCCCAGCTTGGGATGAATGGGATTTTATCGCTGAATATGTTTCTGGGAACGTGAATTATTTATTGCCTCATGTAGAACATTTCAAACCGTTTTTCAAAATATTTTATTTTTTAGAATTAAAATTTTTTAACGCTCATTTTCTTTATTATCATTACGTAAATTTGCTTTTTCATGCTTTAACCGGTCTTGTTTTGTTCAAAGTTTTAAATAATTTTATTAGATCTCGCGCAATTTCATTTTTATCAACTTTGTTTTTTTTATTTAATTTATACCATTCGCAGGTTGTGTTAAGTAATTTCGGCATTTGCACGATTTTGAATGTTTTTGTATTTTTATTAGCTTGGCTTTTTTTGCAAAAATATTTAATTCAAAATAAAAAATATTTAATTTGGATTTCTTTTAGCTTGGCTTTCTTGCAAGCTTATTTTTTTGGACAAGGCCTAATTTTACCAATAGTTTTGATACTATATTTGATATTATTTTATAAAAATAAAAAACAATTGTATTACAGCATGGGGTATTTTTTGATTTTGATTGTTAACGCGGTGATTTATATTATTTTTGCAGGAAAAAATATTACCGTCAGCAGTCATAGCTTAGCCTTTTCAGATTTTTTTGGAATTTTTAAATATTTTCTTTACGCGGTTTCTATGAATTTAGTTAAAGCTACAGCGCTTTTGAGTATTCATTCAGCCGTAATTTTGATTGTATTTATTTTATTTATTTTATCTGTTTTTTGGCTTTATAAATTAAAGGCACAAGATTTGAGTAAGGTTTTAATATTTTCAACAATTTTTTATGCAATTAATTTTGTCTTAATATCTTTAACTCGTTTTAATTATAGTTTGGAGCAAAGTTTGGCGGGAAGATACACTTATTATTTTTTAATACCGATTGGGTTTTATATCGCTTATTTTATTTATGAAGTTTTTAAAGCAGAAAAGTATAAAAAATTATTTTCAGCGATATTTATTTTATATTTTGGATATTATTTTACTGCCTCCTATTTTTCAATTCAGGATTTAAAAGAATTTAGAAAAGAACTTGATATGAATAATTATGTTGTTTTAGCGAATTATATTAAAAACGGACAGATTGTTGGTGAATTAAAAAGTCTTCACCCAACCAGAACAATTGATAATATTGTTGAAATTTACGTTGATTTTATTAATAAAAGTATTGAAGAAGATGTGAATTTTAAGAAATTACTTGATATAATGTAGTAAAATGTTTATAATAATA
>MFXJ01000007.1 GCA_001787465.1 Candidatus Peregrinibacteria bacterium RIFOXYB2_FULL_32_7
TTACTTAAATCCTCAACTTTGCTTTGATAACGACCATCTAAAGGTGACACAGCAGTAATAGACATTTTTATAATTTTAAATTTTAAATTATTTTTTTAACAAACTTAAAACTATTTTTATGTTACCTTTTTTTCTTTCCATCTTTCAACCAAAAAATCTCTTCCCCTCTCCAAAAATCCTCCTTATAATACCCCCGTAACTTTTTTCTTTTTTCTTAAATCATGTCTGAAACTTGGAGCATCTTCGATGTTATCGGCCCAGTCATGATCGGACCTTCAAGTTCTCATACTGCTGGGGCTTGCTTCATTGGTCTGATGGCGAGACAAATTTTTGGCGAAGAACCAAAAGAAGTAAAAATCAAACTTCATGGATCTTACGGTGAAGTTTATAAAGGTCATGGAACTGATATCGCGATACTAGCCGGCCTACTCAATATTCAGCCTCACGAGTCCATTCTCGCGCAATCAATGGAAATTGCTAAAAAAAAGAAAATTAAATTTGAATTTGAAAGTTGTAATCTCGGATCAAACTTACACCCAAATACAGCTTTAATAAAAATGATCGCAAAAGATAAAAAAATGTATGTGCAAGGAGAATCAATCGGAGGAGGCAAATGTAAAATTACGGAAATAGATAAAGCAATAGTTTCAATTGGACCGGAAATGTCTTGTTTGCTCGTTAAATATGATAATAAAAATAATATCTTAACGGATATTATCAATATTGTTACTAAAAGAAATTTTCACATCAATCAAATAGACACTCCTGTTTATAAAGATGTAACACTAGCTGTAATCATGGTACGCGAACATTTTGAAAATGATATCTTAAATGATATCAAAAAACTTCCAGGTGTGATCTTTACTTCATACATAAATCACATCTCTCATTACAACCAAAACTACGATTAAAACTTACATTAATAAATTTTTTTC
Source organism: Candidatus Peregrinibacteria bacterium RIFOXYB2_FULL_32_7 (assembly GCA_001787465.1). Taxonomy (GTDB): domain Bacteria; phylum Patescibacteriota; class Gracilibacteria; order UBA1369; family GWF2-33-10; genus OXYB2-FULL-32-7. The sequence continues at coordinate 936 of MFXJ01000007.1, forward strand.
TTTGTCCTTTTTCCTAAACTAATGAGCAAACAATTTTTCTCAGCAAAAAAATTAATAAAATTAACAAACGAGGATAAATGCTCCATTCCCACAATGGTGCTAAAAGCCGAAAGCGAACTTACGGGCAGAACTGAAGACGAAATCAAAAAAAACATGGCGCAAAGATTAGAACTAATGAGAAAATCCATAAATTTTGGTTTAAAAGGTAAAAAATCTTTAAGCGGAATGCTCTATGATGAAGGGAAAAAAATGTATGAAAAAATAAATGATAAAAATATGGTTGGCAATAAAATGATTTTAAGAGCGGTAAGTTACGCTTTATCCATCATGAATTGCAATGCTAGCTTGGGACGAATAGTCGCCGCTCCAACTGCTGGATCCTCAGGAGTCCTGCCTGGAATAATATTTGCTTATTTAGAAGAAAAAAAAGCACCACTTGATTTAGGAGTTGAAGCTTTGCTTACAGCTTCTGGAATAGGATTAATTATTGCCAATAAAGCCACTTTTTCAGCCGCAAAAGCGGGCTGTCAGGCCGAAATTGGCGTATCATCAGCAATGGCCGCCTCCGCGCTTTCTTATATGCGTGGCATGTCAGTAGAACAATGCGTGGATTCAGCTGGGCTAGCCCTCAAAAATTTTCTCGGACTAGCTTGTGATCCAGTTGCCGGACTAGTAGAAGTACCCTGCGCCAAACGAAATGCTTTTGCCGTAAGTCATGCTTTTATGGCCAGCGATATGGTTTATGCGGGAATTAAAAGCGTTATTCCTTTTGATGAAATTGTCATGGCTATGAATGATGTAGGCAGATCAATGTCCACAAGAATAAAAGAAACTGCCCAATGCGGACTAGCTATGACTAAGACCGGAAAAAAATTAAAAGAAAAAATCTTTAACAAATAACGAAACATTCGCATCCATCGCAAATTAAATCATTGTAGAGAGAAAAAAGACGTGGCATTAATTATAATGCACCTAAAATCTTTTAATGATCGAAAACAAGCACGATAATAAAATATTTCTCTACCTCCCAATTGATCAAAAAAAAGCATTTTTCTTAAAAAGAATTCCTGGCAGAATAGAAATCATCGAAGAATTCCCCAATTTTAAACAAAAAATAATTGATCTTTTAAAAAATTGCTTATAAAAATAGAAATAATAATTTTGTAGGGTGCGCAGATCTGCGCACCCTACCCTACAAAATTATTATTTCTATAAACAACTTAAATCATGTATCTAAAAATCAATCAAAGCGCCATTTCTTTAAAAGAAGCTTCAACCTTTTTTCAAAGATTTCTGGGCCTTTCCTACAAACGAAACTCAAAATTTGCTCTGCTTTTTAAAAACACAAAATGCGTCCACACCTTTGGCATGTTTTTTCAAATCCACCTTCTTTGCTTAAATCAAAATTTTGAAATCATAAAAATCAAAACCAATTTAAAACCTTTTCGCATCTTTATCGCCCCAAAAGGAACAAAACACATCATCGAGATTCCAAGCAATTTAATCAAATTTGACAACAAAAATTCAAAATTAAAGATTGATTTACAAAACTGAATTCTTTAACATAAGGAAAAGATTGAAAAAACTTTTTTCTTTTTATTTTCTACTTTTTTTTAATATGTTTTTCACAGACGATAATTTCCAAACAGAGGTTCTAAATCAAAAAGGCATACCTGTACTTGTAGATTTCTATGCTGACTGGTGCGGTCCATGCCAAATGCTTTCTCCAATTATCGATGAACTTGCGGAAGAATTAAAAGGCAAAATCAAAATGGGAAAAGTAAATGTAGATGAATCAGGAGAAATCGCCGCAAAATACAATGTACGTAGCATCCCAAAATTAATAATCGTCAAAGACGGCACCGTAGTTGAAGAAATGGTTGGGTTCCAAAGCAAAGAAGTGCTTAAAGAAAAACTGGAAAAACATATTTAGAAGCCATAAACAAAAAGATTATAAAAAATTTCTTCGATTTTGTTTTGCAAAATTAGTTATTTTTTGGTAAAATATTAAGATTTAATCTTTAATCTTTTTAATTATGTTTGAAACAAAAAATCAACAATGTGTTGAAAGTTCTGATATTTATGAAAATACCTTGAATGGAATAAATGAGCTTACAAAAGAGCTAGAAGATTTAAACAAGCAAGAATATAATAGAATAAATGAAAATGCTGAGAAAGGATTAACATTGTTTTGTAGTACAGAAACTGACGAATGCTATACCGCAAAGAAAGGGAAAAAAGAAACTGATGGAGCGCCTGGAGGAGAAAGAACATATGGATACGTAAGAGATCAAGTCAGATCAAAAGCCTTAGAAGCGTATAGAAAAAGATTTACAGATCAGTATGTCGCAGAGGCTATAACTGACCTTGAGACACAAATACTTCGTCAACTCCTTGGCGAAAATCTTTTAAATAAAATAGAAAAAAATTCAGGAAAAATTGCTAATGATCGAAATATATTAACTGAAAAGGAACAGGATTTATTACTTACTGCTCAAAACAAATTAGGAGGAGCCTTTTTTAAGGCTAGTAATGGCTATGATGAGACTCAATTAACTGAATTCTTAACTTCCAAAACTCAGGTAGATCCAAAAACGCCAAAAGGTTTTATTAAGCTAACGCTTACAAATAGCGGTGAAGGAAGCCCTTCGAATGGTATTGTTAGAGAAATGGGAGATTATGAATATGGCGATTCTAATTACGAAAGAGGTCTACTTTTACTTTATTTAAAAGAACTTATTAATTTAAAAAGAGAAATAAGCTGTGAAAGACAAATAACTCAAGCCGAAAAAGAATAAAAACGAATAAAATAACAATTTAAAAATAAATTTCAAAATAATTTCGGTCTTTCCACCTTCGTCATTCTACCGCCGAATTTCTCTGCTTCTTTAAGAGCTATTTTATCAACCATCTCGTTGTAAAGATTTCCATTGTGCGCTTTCACCCAGTGCCATGAAATCTTAAAGGTTTTTTTTCGTAAATCTATCAAAAGCAAATCTAAAATATTCCATAAATCTAAATTTTTTTTCCGTTTCCAATTCTCATTCATAGTGCTGATAAGCAATCTTGAATCAGAATAGATTTTTAATTCTGCATCCTCAAATTCTAAATCAGTCAAAATATATTTCAAGCCCTCAATCACCGCTTGAATTTCCATTCTATTATTAGTAGTTTCAGCCTCCCCACCTGAATCTTTTTTAAAAATTTTTCCATTTTCCAAAAACACAAATCCCCAACCGCCAGGTCCAGGGTTCCCAATACAACTACCGTCAGTATATAGATTCAAATTCATAAAAATAAATTTACAAATCAATCTTACCTTTATCCAACAAAAAAACAAATCTTCCCTCAACCTGAATTTTTCATGAATTTTTCGTTGTAAATCTGTTAAAAATCGAAAGTTTTTTCCAAAAGCCACTAGACAGACTTTTTAACCAATGATGAAATTAAATATTGAATAAGATAATAAGTAATTAGTAATGAGTAATTAGGCTCTATTTTAATTATTAATTTTCTATTTATGAATAATTGTTTAGTGAAAAATTTTTATGATTTAGAAGTTTGGAAAGAAGCTCATAAATTAATTTTGGAAATATATAAAATAATCAAAACATTTCCAAAAGAGGAACGATTTGGAATTATTGAACAATTAAGAAGAGCAGGCACTTCAATCACTGCAAATATAGCAGAAGGATTTGGCAGATATCATTTTAAAGATAAAATTAAATTCTATTATCAATCACGTGGATCGTTACTTGAAGTGCAAAATTTTTTACTATTAAGTAAAGATTTAGGTTACATAAATACAGAAAAATATAATGAATGTGAAAAGAAAATTGATGGCATAAAAAAACTAACAAACGGTTTAATAAACTCAATATCAAAACAAATAAACTAATTACCAATTCCCAATTACCCATTACCCATTACCAATTACCCATGCCCAATTACCAATTACCCATTACCAATTCCCAATTACCCATTACCAATTCCCAATTACCCATTACCAATTCCCAATTACCCATTACCAATTCCCAATTACCCATGCCCAAACCCCCTGCTCAAGCCCTCATCGAATTTGCCATAACCCTCCCAATTCTAATTCTTATTGCTATTGGAATCATTAGTATCGGATACATGCTAACAGCGCAACAAATTATTACACACGCGGCCAAAGAAGGAGCTCGAATCGGCGCTCAAACAAATGATAATGCTCAAATTAACGGAACAATAGAAGCAATCATTAAATCATTCGATTCAGATCTAACCAGAACAAAAATCAACATTGATCCACAAGATCAAAATAGCCCTGATCGTCAAAGAGGAAACACTTTATCCGTAGAAATTACCTATGAAATCCCCTTCCAAATTCCAATATTTTCCGAAAATACCCTAAAAGTAAACGCCAAATCTTTGGCAAGGATTGAATATGAATAGTAAATAATAATAAGTAAAATGCTACAATCAAAAAATTATCATCCTCCAGCTACAATTCTCGTTCTCATTGCCATGACCATCGCTATGTTTTTGCTTATTACAGCCTTGGCAATTGATGCTGGACGAATACTTGTAATAAAAACAAAACTGCAATCAATAGCTGATCAAAGCGTTAATGCTGGAGCTTCAATTATCGGAGATCTAATTTTAACTGCCGCGACAAATCATCAAAACGCCGATCCTAAGTTAAATACCATTAATGATCCTTTGCAATTAATTACTGAGCAAGATATTCAAAATATTTTAAACAGCGAATCAGAAATAATTAAAGAAACAGAAAAATATCTCAATTTAAATTCTCAAAATAGCAATATTGAAATTCAAAATTACCAAATCATTTATCCATATAATTACATAACAGGCGATTCAAAACTTTTTGTAAAAATAATAATTGAACATAGAAAAGATTTGATATTTGGGAAATTAATTAGAGAAGATTTTGTAGATCTAAAAATAGAATCCGTAAGCGCCATGCAAATTAGAGAATAGAATCTCAAAAATCTTCTCCATCCAGTTTAAATGATCCTTTAATTATTAATTACCAATTACCAACTTGCCCGTCCGTAGTAAAACGAAGGCGGGTTACCAATTACCAATTTTTTCAAATGTTCTCAAAAAAAATATATTACCTTTTCCTAAGTTTTTTCACTCTAACGATTGCCGCACTACTTCTTTTTCATTGGATAAGCCAATTTGAAAGCGAAAAAGACTGGATAAAAGTTGTAGTAACGAATAGAAATATTACCGAGGCTATTCAAATTTCTGAACAAGACATCACGCTTAAATCTTTTCCAAAAACTCTTTTGAATAATGAGGTTTTTTATGAATCAAAAACTTTACTTGGATTAACTTTAACAAAATCTATTCCCAAAGGAGCCATTATTTATCAAAGAGATGTTTTTGAAAATATTGATCCTGACTCGCTCTCATTAAAACTTTCCAAAGATAAAAAAGCTTTCACTTTTGATGAAAATTGGCTTGCGTCAAAGACTTTAGCCAAAACAAATGACAAAACAGATATCATTATTGCTAAAGAAAATGTGGATTTAAATCAAAACGATTTCATAATTAAAAACGCAAAAATCATTAATATTTCAGAAACAAAAAATGCAAATAAATTAATCACTCTTGAACTAACTGATCAAGAAATACGAACTCTGATGTATGCGAAAGTAAACGATTTTTCAATCCAGCTCCTCATCCGTACAGATGCTCCGCTGGAGCATCTCTTTTAATATAAATGGAGCATCTCTTTTAATATAAATGAAGCATCTCCTTTAATTCAAATGGAGCATCTTTTAGCACAAATGCTCCGCTGGAGCATCTCCTTTAATATAAATGGAGCATCTCTTTTAATTCTAATAAACATGATAGGAAACCAACAAATAACTGATATCATTCAAATTTTTCTTTCAAATCTGAAAACAACAGAAAATTTAAATGAGCCTGAAATAAAATTCGAACTCCAAAAAATTATTAATCAAAAAAATTCCCATCTTTCACAAAAACAAAACGATATTTTAATGCAAAAAATTCTTGATCAACTTCTTGGTCTTGGCGTGCTTGAAGAATTTTTACGCGATGATGAAATTTCTGAAATTATGGTGAATGGAAAAGACAAAATTTTTATTGAAAAAAATGGTTGTATTGAAAAAACAAATTTAATTTTTCAATCTGATGATGAACTTTTAAAAATTATTCAAAAAATCGTTTCCAAAGTCGGCAGAAGAATAGATGCCTCAAGCCCAATGGTCGATGCTAGGCTTCATGATGGATCAAGGATAAATGCTATCATTGAACCTTTAAGTTTAATCGGACCAGTATTGACAATCAGAAAATTCCCAAAAGAAATTTTTACATTTGATAAACTTATTGAATTTGAAACTGCAAATTTAGAAATTAAAACTTTTTTAGAAAAAGCAGTTAGCGAAAAACAAAATATCTTAATTTCAGGCGGAACCGGATCAGGCAAAACAAGCACTTTAAATGCGCTATCAAATTTCATTCCAGAAAACGAAAGAATTATTACTATTGAAGATTCAGCAGAAATAAAAATTAATCATCCTCATTTAATTCAACTTGAAGCCAGACCACCAAATATTGAAGGCAAAGGGGAAATAACTATTAGGAATCTTGTCAAAAATGCGCTTAGAATGCGGCCAGATAGAATCATCATTGGCGAAGTTAGAGGCGCTGAAGCGCTCGACATGCTTCAGGCAATGAATACCGGACACAAAGGTTCTCTCACTACCATTCATGCCAACTCAGCCTTAGAGGCACTTTACAGACTCGAAACGATGACGCTCATGTCAGATGTCAAACTACCTTTAAATGTCATCCGCACTCAAATAATTCAAGGCCTAGATTTAATCATCCAACAACAAAGATTTTCGAACGGAAAAAGAAAAATAATTTCAATTTCAAAAATAGATAAAAATGAAAAAGATTATAAATTAATTCATTATTAAAAAAATGCTCTATTCCAAATATCCTTTCTTAATAGCATCTCTCATCGCTCTAATTTTTTTAGGAAAAACTTTGGCAATTTTCCAGGCTAAAGAAAATATAAAAATATTCATTACAAAATCTATAATTTTTTTTAAAAATTTCCTTCAAAAATCATATAAATACTCCACTCAAGCATCTCTTTATATCTCCAATTCAAAAACTAAAGTCAGCAAAGAAATTGAAAAACAACTTCCTTCAATGTTTGACGCAATCGCTGATGCCCTTCGAGCTGGATACAGCCTACAACAATCGCTAGGAATTATTAACAGCGAAATAGAAGAACCTTTAAAACATTCTCTGCAAAAAATTTTCCTGAAAATGGAATATAATATTTCGCTTAAAGAAACTCTTAAAGTTTTTGAAGAAGAGATCCCGCTAGAAGATGTTAAACTTTTTGTAAATGCAATATTGTTGCAAGAAAAAATTGGCGGAAACTTAGCTATAGCTTTAAATCATATTTCACATTCTGTTAGAGAAAGATTAAAAATTGAACGAGACCTGAAATCATACACCTCACAAGGAAAACTTTCTGGAATTATCATGGTAGCGCTCGCGCCATTATCTATGCTTATTTTTCAAAAATTAAGTCCTGGCTATATTTCTCCAATGTTCGAAACAAACTTAGGCCTATTTTTATTAATAATTGCTTTAATTTTAGAAATCATCGGCTTTTTCTGGATCAAAAAAATTCTTAAATTCAAAATCTTTTAATCTTATGCCAATAAAAATTTTTTTAAAACTCATCAGAAAAAACTTTTTCAAACCAGGATTTATTTTAGAAGCGCTAAATTCTGAAACAAAAATCAAAACTATTTTAGCTTCTGCTAATTATCCGCATGATTTAAATATTAATGACATCATGCATTTACAAAAATTTGGACTCTCTATTTGCGAAATTTACGCGCTGATAAGATACTTAATCATTGGAGGGATTTTAAATAATATTTTCTTATATCTTTTTTTATCAACCCTAACTTTTTACATCCCTATCTTTTATTTAAAAACCAAAGCTTTCAAAAGACAAAAAATTTTTGAAAAACAATTACCAAATATTATCGACTTATTAATCCTTGCGATACAAGGCGGATTAAATCTAGAATATGCGATTGAACATATCGGACTAACAGTAAAAAATGTTTGCGGCGAAGAATTTTTAAAAATTTCAAACGAAATTAAATTCGGCATTTCTTTAAATTCCGCTTTAGAAAATTTACTAAACAGAATCAAAAGCTCCGACTTAAATCGTTTTATTACCCTTCTCAAACAATCAAAAAATCTAGGCGTATCATTGTCAACCTCGCTAAAAATTCAAGCCGAAATAATCAGAACAATAAAAAGACAAACTGCGGAAGAACTCGCAAGAACCGCCTCAATCAAAATCATGGCTCCACTTATCCTCTGCATTTTTCCCGCACTGTTAATAATCTACCTCGCTCCAGGGATAATACAATTTTTAAAAATAAGCTAAGGAGCCGTAACGAAATAACTTTCATATCTAAGACACATTAAGCATTCATCTTTGAATTTTCTTCAATCGTGAAATTCTCACTGTAGCTTGGCTACACTTCCAATTTCACTCAATCAGAAAAATCAAATCTGAACGCTTTCTGAAGTCTTATCTATATAAGTTATTTCGTTACGGCTCCTAAAATTTAATTATTATATTCATAAATAATCCAAAAATTCTTCTTTCGCTTTTTTAGCAAAATAAGTAATTTCACCTATACTTATAGATTCGCGTTCAGATTTTAAATATATACAAAGAGGAACTAATATTTGCTTTGCTAATTTAACATAAACATATGATCGAAAAGCTCCTGATTTGCCTTTATTCATATCACTACTTGAAATTCTAATTTTATAAATACCCTTGCCGATATGAACAGCACTTTCTACATTAAAAACTCTAAGGCAATCCAAAATATCTCTTTTTACAGATTTAAATTTTTTCTCAAGTTTATTAATTTGAGATAAAAAATGGCCTGAGAATAAAATTTGCATTTTAAGAAAGTCCTAATTGTTCTTCCGCAGAAGGTATTTTTTTTGGATCAATTTTATCTACAACGTTAGACAACTCATCAATCGCTCTTCCAAATTCATGTAATTGTTTCATCTTATAGTATTTCACTAAAAAACTAAAAGTAGATGCCCTATTACCTAAACCTTCCGACTCCTTAATATCATCAAATTCATCAACTATTACTTGAGACACCTTAATAGGAAGAATTTTTTTCGTATCATTTCGATGTAAAGTAAGCATACTTAATAGATTAAAAACTATACTTAGTATATATTAAGTATATATAGATGTCAATTCAACAACTTCAATAATTTTTCTTTTACCTTACTCGGATTGGCTTTACCTTTTGATTTTTGCATAACTTGTCCTACAAAAAATCCGATTATTGATTCCTTACCGCTTTTGTATTGCGCCAAAGGTCCAGGGTTTTGAGAAATTACTTCCTTACACCATATCTCTAAATCAGCTTCATTGTCACTATCAGCAAAACCTTGCTCTTTTATCACCTGTTCTGCGTTTTTTCCTTCCTGATACATTATTTCGAAAACCTGCTTTCCTATATTATTAGTTATTTCACCTTTGGAAATTCTGGAAACTAAATCAGCCAAATTTTCCACACTTATTTTTAAATTCCTAAAATCTAAATTAGTCTCATCTTCTGCTTTCATTAAGCCAATTAAATTAGTAGTAATATATGAACATGATCTTTTTGGATCGCCTGAAATTTTCACTACTTTTTCATAAAAATTTGCTAAAAAAGGATCATCAGTCAAAATCCTAGCGTCATTTTCCGAAATTCCATATTCCTTCAAAAATCTGATTTTTCTCAAACTTGGTAATTCTGGAAGTTCAAGCCGTAATTTTTCTACAAAATCTTTTTCAGTATAAATTGGTGGCAAATCAGGTTCTGGGAAATACCGATAATCATTCGCTTCTTCTTTTGTCCTTTGAGAAATTGTTATTTGCTTAACATCATCAAAACCTCTAGTTTCTTGAATAACTTTTCCACCGCTTTCCAGTACCTCAATCTGTCTTTTAAATTCATATTCAATCGCTTTTTCTAAAGATCGAAAAGAGTTCAAATTCTTAACTTCAGCTCTCGTTCCCAATTTAGTTTCGCCTTGTTTACGAATTGAGACGTTGGCATCAAATCTCATCCCGCCTTTTTCCATATCACATTCAGCCGCGCCAACATAACGCAAAATTTTCTGCAATTCCTGCGCATACAAACTAGCTTCTTTAGCTGATCTAATATCAGGTTCAGAAACTACCTCCATCAAAGGCGTGCCACAACGATTAAAATCACACAAAGTCCCGGAAGCAGTGTGAGTTAATTTTCCGGCATCTTCCTCCAAATGAAGACGTGTTATTCCTATCCTTTTTTTCTCTCCATCAACATCAATATCAACATATCCATTTTTTGAAACTGGTTCATCATACTGTGAAATCTGAAAAGCTTTTGGCAAATCAGGATAAAAATAATTTTTTCGATCAAATTTAGACTTGGCAGGAATCTCGCAATTAAGTGCCAAAGCCGCTTTGATTCCTTTTATCAAAGCCTCTTCATTCAAAACAGGAAGCATTCCAGGAAAACCAGTACAAATGGGACAAACATGACAATTAGGCGGTTTGCCAAAAAATTCATTATTGCAGGAACAAAACATCTTAGATTTAGTAGCAATTCTAGCATGAATTTCTAACCCAACAACAAGTTCATAATTTGACATATTTTTTTTAAAAAGGATCTTAGACGAAATTATTTTAATATTTTTAATAAATAAGTTCAATTGATTTCTCAACGACAAAACATTAATCTAAAAGCTGATAATCTCTAAACTTAAATTCATGTTGAAATTCAAAAATTTTCTGCTCCTTTTCGTTATTTTTCTTTTAACTGTTCAATTAACTTTTGCAAAAACAGAAAAAACGCCTGAACAATTATTCCCAAATGATGTGAAAATTTACTTCAATTTAAAAATTAATAAAAATAGCGAACTTTCCAAAAAAACCTTAGAAATAGTCTCGGATTTTTATAAGGGACAATTTGATTTAAAAGATCCAAAAGAAAAAACTATTTTCGATCTCATTATTAATAATTTTTTAGGAAACAGTATCACTATAGCTTTAAACGGTAATTTAAATAATTTTGAAACTACCAATATTTATTCAGCGGCAAAAATAAATTCTTCTGATTTTTCAAAATTAGTATTTTTATTAAAAAATGAAGATCAAACAATAGAATTAAATTCTTATGATTTCCCTGTCTATACCAATACCTACAAAAACACATTTATCACAAAAATTGATGATTACATTTATATGACCAATAACGAAACTGGGATTAAAAAAATCATGCAATTGTACAAAAATAAAAGTCTTGGATTTAATCAAAATATCGAATTTCAAAATGCAATTTCAAAACTTAACCCTCAAAATCCCATTGCCACTATCTATTTCACTAATGAAGGATATAAATACGCTTTAAATTGGCTGGAGGAAGAAAGTTTTTCAGCATTACCAGCAAATTTAATCGAATTAACGGAAGCGACAAAATCATATACTTTGATTTTAGATGAAATCGGCTCTCGGATTTATGAAATTTCCAGCCAAATGGAATTAAATTCCACCAAAGCTAATCAAAGCGATATCAGGTTAGATAAAGCGGTAGCGCCAATTACTTTATACAAAATTCTGCCAAGCAAATATTTGAGCCTCTATTTTGAAACTCATGATTTAAAAGAGCAATTAAGTTTGATTAGCGACCTACCTGAAATTAATAATTTCAATCTTGAAATTGACCAAATGATAGAAAATTTAAGCCAAGAATTAAATCTAGAAAAATCTGTAATTAGCGAAGTTGTAGATGTTTTCAAAAACTTAAATCAAAATCTTGCTTTTACTATTCATAGTAATGCAAAAGAAATTTATCCAGAGATAACTTTTATCGCAAAACTATCATCAACTTATAAAAATCAAATCTCAAATAATATAGAAGCGATTAAAAATACAGCAACAGAATATTTGGATGGACTTCAAGCTTCTGGTTTTATTAATTATGAATGTAATTATATTAAAAATAATGAAGATGCATATTTCGATTTAAAGCTAACAATAATATCTACTGAACAAGTTCTTAATTTTACGTTCGGTCTTGTTGATGGAAATTTAGTTTTATCAAATTATGCCAATATTGCTGATGAGATAAAAAATGGCCAATCAAATTTAGCCGATGATAAAGATTTCACCATGAGAATAAACACTTCAAAGGATTCAGCAGGAAAATTTTATTTAAACTTTGAAAATACCGTTGAATATTTAAACGCTCTCAAAACTTTTTTAGAAAACAGCTATTATTTTGATGCTGTAGAATTGCAAACTTTCATTGATATTTTAAAAAATATTTCTTTTATCACTATGAATAATTCAGCAGAAAAATATCAGACAACCTCAAAAATTAGATTTGAATTTAAAGACCAAGGACTCATCAATATCATAGATCAAATTAAAGAATTTTATGAATCTCAAATGGAAAAATGGAATGATTATAATTACGAAACTTATGAGGATTCTACCGATACAAGTAGTGTATATATAAATGAAGCTATCCCACAATCCAAATCAATATTATTAATTTGGGAGTCGGCCTATGATGATTCGGAAATTACTGGATACAAAATCTATTACGGTCAAAACCCAACTGAATATGAAAATATAAAAGAAGTAGGTAATCAAAACTCAACCAGAATTACTGGCCTTGAAACAGGCAAAACTTATTATTTTGCAATAAAAACAATTGATAATGCCGGAAATGAAAGCGAAGGTTATAGTCTTGAAGTGAGCGCAATTCCGTATTAATAAAAAAATCCGCCCTGCCCCTTCCCCAATCGAGTCGAGGACAAGCCTTTTTATATTTTTGGTTTTAAATTTATCTTTGATTATATTTAAATAAATTAATTTTCTTTAAATAAAGGAGGGAATCTAAAAAAAAATCTTTTATCTTTTTATAAACTTGATAAAAATATTTCAATACTTTGCTGTTTGTTAATTTAAGTATTCTTAAATTAACTATTTCTCACCTTTTATAAGGTCATCATTATCATTCATATTAAATCAAAATTTAAAAAGCAGGAATTTCACTCATAGATCCCCTCCTTTATTTTTTCAGTGTTAATTTTTTAGGAATTCAAAGACAAATCTTAGAATAATAACGTAAAAGGAGGGACAGGGTGGATTCAGTTCATTGCAACCAAATTTTCTATTTTTCTTCAAATTGTTTTCTGTTTGATTCAATTTAAATTCGTTTTTATTGAGCTTGCCTAGAAACCTGATTACGATCTTCAGCTGAAGAAGTTAAAGAAGGGGCATCACTACTTATTCCCTGAGTAGCTGTAGGTAGTAAAAATTGAGCTTGTCCTGTTCCTCCTTGTTCCAAATCAGCCATTTCCTTTTCTGTTGCAAGAACTGCCTGTAATTTAATGATTAAATCAGCAATATTGTTAGTAGCTTGTTGTTGTGCAAATGAAACCATCCTTTTTTGATTAGAGATTTGATCTATTAAAGATTTGATTCTTATATATTGTCTTAATCTTTCCAATAAAAGATCAGGATTGCTTATTCCTTTTAACTCACTTAATGAGCTATTCCATTGAGCTACTACTTGATCCGCAGGAAATCCTGCGAATTCATCACGAAATTGTCTTTCAATTTTTATTTTACAATTTGCTTCAGCTCTTCTTTTTTCAGTAGATTGCCTCTGACTCATAAAAACAGCAGACATAAACCCTAATGTTAATGGAAGAACTGCTTCTGTGAACGTTAGAGAAATTAAAGTTGATTGATAGGCAATTTGAAAAAGAAGATTAATAACACTTAGTATTATTATACCAAGGTTTATCTCACCCCTAAGATTAAAAGACCTCATTAATCTATCTTCCATCTCATCTCGCGCCTCATCTCTTATTGCACCCCTTAAATCACCAGGCGTCTGCTCAATATAATTTAGGTTTAGAAGACGTGATAAATTAGCTTGATGATTTTGATTTATTATATCTTTTAGGAATTGAGGTAAGAATTGAGTTGTCATACTTGTTAACATTCCATCATATTTTTCTTGTAAATCTTCATTTTCATCCAAATATTCTTCTATCATACGAATAGCACGTATTAAATCTGAAAAATGTGAGCTTTCGTCAAGTTGAGGAATGCTATCTCTTTTTCCATCTGAATCTAAAAGTGAAGTAATTGACGTCCTTGTATCGTGATAAATAGCAATTAGTTTGGCTGGGATTTCAAACGTTGCATAGAAATTAAGCAATATTTTAAATGCTTCAATTTGCTCTTGATCTGGTTGTTGACATTCACCTATATTCATAATTTTTTTATCAAAATTTACGAGAGAGAAAAATAGCTTAGCATGTTTTCAAAATAAGTCAAGAGCAAAAAACGTAACTGCTTACAGAGCAACTCACATCCCCCCAGCCCTTTTCTCTATACACTAGAGAGAAGGACGATTTTTTTCATAGACTCTTCTATATCATTAATTTCCCCTTCATTCTCAACCACAAAATCAGGTTTTAAAAATTCTAAATCTGAGTGAAATTGATGTAGATTTTCTGTCCCCAAATTTGCTCGAGAATTTTTAACTAAAATCCATTTAGAAATTAAATCATTAATTTTCGCATCTCTTCGATAAACTGTGATTTCAATGCACACTAAATCATTTTTAATTTGATTTAAAATTTCTTTGACCTCATGCAAAACCAAAGGATGAATAAACATTTCCAAAATCCTTAATTTTTGTTCATTATTAAAAACCGTTTTTCGTAATTTCTTTCTATTAACAGCGCCATCTTTTTGCAAAAAATCT
>MFXJ01000008.1:0-280 GCA_001787465.1 Candidatus Peregrinibacteria bacterium RIFOXYB2_FULL_32_7
ATTTATGGCTTTATCGAGAGCTCACGAAACACCAACTGCGGCGCGAGACACAACTCAAAGAGCTTTATTGCCTTTAAGAGAAGCTGTACAGCGAAGTTTATCAGATCCCTATAGGCTTGCTTTTGAGAATGTAGGCATTACAAAAAAATCTGATATTGATGACTTCATGAAATTAAAAGATTTAGTAGATGAATTAAATGAGATAGAAAGTACGCATAAACAGACTTTAAAACTCATGTCTTCATCTAATTCTGTTCCACCGCTTTTTCAACCTGAAGAA
>MFXJ01000008.1:293-17481 GCA_001787465.1 Candidatus Peregrinibacteria bacterium RIFOXYB2_FULL_32_7
CTTATTTTAAGTCTCAATTTTTCACAGAAATAATCAAAGGCTGGCAAACTTATAATAATGAACTTCCTCCAAACACGCAAAGAACAGATTTCAGCACGTGGGTGCGAGATTTTCGAAATGAAAAATTTATAGATATTGCACAATCAGGAAATGAGATAGATAAAAGTATAAATACATTAGTTGATAGCGATCCTAAGAAGTTACAACAAGAGATAAATATCGCTTTTGTACTCTTTAATCGTATCAAATCGCAAGCAAAAATTGCTTTGCAAAGAATTCAAAGAGAAGAAGCAGTACGAGATATTCAAGTCGGCAATGAGCATTTTGCGGTGAAAGGAGCAAAAGAAGGTTTAAGACAATTGCATGGTTCGATAAGAGATATTGTTAATGCTAATCCTTATATAGCTGGCGGAGCGTTTCTTGTTGGCATAGGACTTTCCTTGCTTGAAAAACATCGAGATAAAGGTTTGGCTTTAATATTTGGCAGTGCCGCGGCTGTTTTTGCGGCGAGTGTTGAAGTGCCTGAAAAAGACGAATCAGTAAGCGAGCAATATCTTGATGTATTTGGATTGTATGTTCCTCGTGTTTCAAAACGTGAAAAAACGATATCAAGACTCGAAGCAATGGTAAGTGGACAGGTCGGGAATTTATCATTTGGAGAAATATTTGATCAATATGAAACAGCTAAACAAAATGGCAATTATGATGAAATAAAAAGACAACGAGCTAATGAAAAGAAACCTTTACGATCAAAAGATATACCGCCTTTAGGTTTATCAAAATTTATTTCTGGTGAAGATCAAGAAACCTCATTTGAAGCAATGGATACTTTGTACACAATGCTTTCAGCAAATCATTTAATTGATGATTTTAAAGCGCAAACTTTTAAAGATAGAGATGGAAAAGAAATTAATGGTTGGGATGCTTTCAAAAAAATGGATTTCAATATTGTCGGTCAAATAGTTCAAACTTTCACAAAAAAAGGAAATCTAACTGGTTTTGTAGAGCATGTAGGAAGCATTTTCAAACAAAATTCCATAGAAGTGGTAGATAGCGTCATACGTAATGGTACATTATTTATGCAACAATACGCAGGTAGATGCGCGGCGATTAGAAGACTTTATAAAAAAGATATGCCTGATATAGAAATGAATCCGTATGAGCATATGGTTACAGCTTATGGCGTGCCGTTCAGAATGGAGGGCTGGGTAGAAAGCCCTGGTAATCAAGAAGCAAAAGTATTTGACGCGCCTAATTCAGTCGGAGCAAGATTTTATTATTTACCAAATCGAAATGCGGCTTGGGCAAGATTTGAACTTTTTCATGACAAAAGATTTCAAGAAGAAAGCCCTGAACCACATGAATTAGAAGGTTACGCTAAAATAATTGTAGAAAAAAAATTAGCTAATAAAAATATAAGAAACTATAAAAATCTTGAATGGGATCCGAAACTGCAAAAATGGACAATGGATATTACAATTCCTGCTTTTATGTCTGTTCCAGCAACTGAAAGAACTGTTGCTTTAAATATTTCAGGGCATTTTGGAAAGGTTGAATCTAATGATTTTGATAATATGTATCACATGAGAGTTCATGATGTTAAGATTGAAAATGGTGAAAAAGTTTTCGATTCAAAACCTTATGAAGATGATAATGAAATAATCGCTAATTACAGAAGAGACAAAATCACCAAACCGATCGCAGAAAAACTTGCTGTGCCTCAGTCAAGCATTAACATTGAAGATCGAGATTTACTAAAAGCTTCAGAAGATGGTACAGGTTTACCAATTACTGTTCTTTATGATAATCAAGAAATTAAGATGACAGTTTCTTATGACGGTGCAAATTGGTCTTCTGAACTTGCTGATAAGAGTATAGAAAATCAATCAGCATATTTGCGTTTCATATTCAAAGAACTTGGCGATGAAATCTATCAAGTGCAAGGAAAATTAAAAGGAATTCCTATTCCAGGATTCATTGAGAAACAACTTGGATCATTCTTTGCAACTGATAAGCACGAATGGTCGGAAATTAGCAAAGCCGCTCTTCTATATGCTTTAACACAACTTAAAACCATGGATGAAGATACAAGAACTAAATATGTTGAAGAACTAATAAGCAAAGTAAGAGAATTAAAAGAAAATTTAAGCGAATATAAAGAAGGAGGAGCAAAAGAAGGTGATAAACCAGCAGAAGCAACCGTTAAAGATTGGTTGACAGAATTAAGTGGTGTTCTTGGAACTTTTGAAGGTCCTGAATATGCTGATTCTATAAATGGTTTAAGAGAAAGTTTAAGAGATCAAGATTTTGAGAATGAAACTCGTTTAGAAATTGTCTTTTCAAGATACAATAACGCTTTAAAAACACAATTAGAAGGCGTTACCGATTCGGAGGAAAAGAAAGCATATGTCGATTATCTAACCAGAATGTATGATGATTTAGGATTGGTAATTGGAAATGACGAAATCTATTCAAAGAAGAAAGATTTATTTACTCCAGGCGGTAAAGCAATCCAAACTTTTGAAGATTTTAATAAAAATCAACCATTTGAAGGCAAAAATTATACTGGCAAACAAGTCAAAGAATTAATTGATCTCGAACAAGAGGTGTTTGAAAAGAAAAAGTTAAATAGTTTATGGAAACCAGCAAGGAATTTGATTAGGGCTATGGCAATCAGAGTAAGGCAGGACACATTAGATCAATTAAAAGCAGGATTTACAATAGATAAAGATGCTTATAGAAAGAAAATAGAAGGACTTAATGTCGCTTATCTTCAAGGTCTACTTAATAATTCATCTGATGTAGCCCAATTACCGATAAATTTTGATCTATGGTCTTGGAAAGATGAATATTCAATATCGTCTTATCTACAAGGAGCATTTAGATGGACAGGATCAGCCCTTGGTAAATTAGTAAGAGGTGTATTTGTGGCAATAGGGGGAATATGGACTGGAGCAACAACAGATGATGCGAAAGGATATCTCGAATCAGCGGTAAAGCAAGGAGAGAAATGGGCAAAGGAAACTGATAAAAAGGGAGATGAAGATGAAGAAGATGAAGATGATAGAGAAGAAAGATTAGAAAAAGAAGCGAAAAAAGAGCATGATAAATTAAGAGCGCCAGCAGTAAGAGAGGCGACAGAAGCAGAAAAAGCGGCGGGAGAAGGGGTGGCAAGTGCGCTAGAAGAATTTCAACCATTAGATCAAAATGATTTGAATTTTAGCCGAAAAATTCCATTTAATAAAATAAATTTAAACGATCCAAGAGTTGCAACAGAACATCAAGCAGTAATAAATGCCGGACTTTTTACGGGCGATATAGTTTTCTTTTCATCTGATGATAAACTTGAAACTCCATATATTTATTTAACGGCTTTAACAAAAGACCAAATCTTAATCCAAAACTTTAATGGAGAAACATTCAAAGTCCCTTTAGGAGATAAATTCAAAAATAAAAATCAAGAACAAATTAAAAATCGAGCTTTACTTCGACCTGGAGATGTAATGACAATTCTTGATCCGCGTAATAACAATAATCAGGCTATAGACGTAATCTGTACAGCAAATACTAGCAATGAATCAGAATGGGAAATAAAATATAAATATAAAGAAGGTGGAGAAGGAGAAATATTTGATAAAGAAAATTTACTTGGATATAGAACATCAAATTCTTGGAGGCTTCTGAAAATCCATACTCACGGACCAGAACAACTTTTAAGAACCAAAAGAGAAATTAAACAAAGCTTTTCCAATGATACTGCGGAAATGATAATTGGAGATTTTAATTATGAAATAAAAACAAGTTCTAACGAAAATAATAATTTTGATATAAATATGACGCGAGAACGAGAATATGATTGTTTAGATATATATATTTTAGACGATCCTTCGGCAATAAATGGTGTAAAATTAGAAAATATCGGTGAAATTCAAATAGACAAAGCTCATCCAGATAAAGTAAGATTTAAATTTAATAAATATTCTGATACGTTAACAGAATTTTCAAAGTGGATAACTACTCAAAAATTAAATGAGGCTTTAACAGAAAATTTGCCTAAAATTTCTCAAACGGCAAGAATTGAAAAATTATTGCAAAACGAATCTTATTCAAAAATTGATACCCCTGAAACAGCGGCAAATATTATTATTAATAAGTTAAAAACTCTTACAAAAAATAGGTGGATCGCCATTTTGTATCAAAAAAAATATTGTATTGAAATATTAAAAGAAGACGCATCTGGAACTTCAAATCCTAAAAAACAATTTAAAGTTTATATTAGAACAATTGAAAATGCGGCAAATGGAAAAGAACAATATCTAAATCCAAATCCAGATGAATTAATACAATATCCTTTTGCGCAATTAAACATTTCTTCAGTCCCTGAATTAAAAGAAATTTTTGATGTAAAAAATAAATAATTTTTATGTCATTCCCGCACTTGTTAAATTAATACGTTAGTTCAATTAAAGTATGTAGGCGGGAATCTGTAATTAAAACCAATTAAATTTTTAAATCAAAAAATGCCAACAAATAATCAAATCATTAATTTACCTCAAAATCAAGACGATCACCTACCTGCTTCTGCTGATGATTTTGCGCTTACTGAATCATCTGAACGCACACAACCTATAGATCAACAACGTGCAGAAACAAGAGGAGAAGTTGGTAGTTTGAAAACAGGATTAGCAATAGGAACTGCGGTTGTGGGAGGAGGTATTATTGGACATACAATTTTAAGTAGGCAAGCAGAAGAAGCCAGAATACTTGCAGATGGTGTAGGACAAACTATGAATAGTAATGGGGTATTGGATTTTACAGGAGAAACTACTCAAGTTGCGACAGAGGCTATTACTACTACTCTACAAACAAATACAGGCTGGGAATATATACCTCACGCAATAACAGCAGGCATATTAGCGGCAACAATACCTCTTTTAACTTGGGTAGCTCCGAAAATTGCTGAAAAAATTGGTTTTGAAGAAGCGGGACAAGAAGGAACAAGAGAAAGAAGAATAGCTCAAGCTATTGGTGGAGCCATACCACCGTTTGGAGCATTAATGTATCATACCGTTCCAGAAAATGTACTTTTAAGTCCGCATATTGCTACAGCATTTGGAGCTTTAGCTATTGGCTCATTATTATTTAATCCAAATTCTCAAGAAACAGAATGGGCAAAAAAATATCTTCCGGCATTAATTGCTTCGGGAGCTTTAATAGGAATAGATGCGGCATCTGGCTGGTTTGCTCCTGAATTTATCCCAACATTATTTGCTAATAATCAATTCATTACAACGGTAGGATTAACTTTATTAGCCTCAATTGCAGTTTTTCACCTACAAGGAAATTCTAGAATAATTAATGTTGTTAGAAGTTTTGTAACAAATAGTATCGTTGCCGGAACTTCAATGTATGCCGCTGGAGCCTCTATAGTAAATATAGGTTTTGACAAAACATATGAATATCTTCTTGAAGGATTGGCAAGCATTCCAACATTTTTGGTCACAAGTTTAATTATAGTACTTAGTTTAATATTAAGTTTTGTTAAAAAAGATTCTTCCCCCTCTCACTCCACCCCTCATTTTTCTTCCAGCAATCCTAATGAGGATGATGACGATGGAGATGAAGCATATTAATAAATATAACACATCAATAATTTTTCTTTTTTAAATAAATACGAATTGAGATAAAGAATCCTCTCTGCCTCCCCTTTCCCTTCGACGCTTAAGCTTTTTGGCGAGCAGGCGCAAAGAGGGCTCCTAAAGTAGATAAATCAAACCCTCTCCTTTACAAAAGGAGAGATAGTGAGGATTTTATTTTTACTTGATTTTTTTGACAAATCATCTTTTTCATGCTACTTTAATTTCCTTTTAAAAATTAAATAAAATGCCTCAATTCCTCCTCAAGATCTCAATCTTAGGATTACTCCTTCTTCCTCTCCTTCATCAACTTCTTGAAATTCAAAGAGAAATTAATGGAAAAGTTGCTTCTTATTCTTATGCTTATGAAAATTTTCATGAATCATCAAGTTCTCAATCAGAAATAAATTCTGCTAATTTAAACAAAGATACTATAAATTTTGAAATAATAGCTCTGCCCTGTCCGAACAAATGTTTTGGGCAATTTGCTATTACTGGTGCGGAAATTTTAGAAAATAATCAAATAGAACAAATTATTCATTTCCAAAGCCTGCTTCAAAAAACTTTAACAAAAATCCCTTACAATCTTTGGCAAACACTTACAAAAATTACTTTTAGTTTTGAGGAAAATATTGCTAGAGGAACCGCTAGTTCAAAGCAAATAAAAATGCGCATTATCAATATTGAAGATGAAGAATTTGTATCAGTTCTGATTCATGAACTTGGCCATATTGCTGATTTAGGCGCTTTAAATGGAGATTCGAAAAGCGGTGTTAGCAGATTCCCTGATGGTCGTACAAAAACTTTTAAAGATGATTTAAGTGTTGAATTTTATTCAAATTATTGGATCACGTCAAAACAAATCAAAACTTTTGATAATGATAAAAATTTCATCTCAGGTTATAGCCAAACTGATTGTTTCGAACATTTTGCGGAAACTTTTTTAACATATATTTTGCATTCAGAACTTCTTAAAACGAGAAATCAAGCCCAATACAATTATTTCAAAAATACAGTTTTCCAAAATATCGAATACGAAAACTTTTCCAAAGTTCCAGCCCAAAGTTCTGGCAGGCAAAATTCAAACGAAAATTTTTATGACGCAACCTTGCTTGATTATGATTTTGAAAATTTTTTGAATTAACTTGATGAAGCTGATATTTGTCTTTAATATAAGAATAGTAATTTGATGAGTTATACGTTTGTCTGAATTGGAACGGGCAAGTTGTGTAAAATATATTTTTTTAAAAAAATGTATAATTCATTAGTAATTACTAATTACTAATTACTAATTCTCTCATTCATAATTTATAATTAAATATGATCTCCTTCCTTTCCGGTATCGTTCTCGCTCTCCAAAACAAAAATTTAATTCTTGATGTTAATGGTGTTGGCTATGAGGTTTTTACTACTAATGAAATTCTAAGTCAAAATTTAGTAAATCAGGAACTAAAACTTTTTATACATACATCTGTAAAAGAAGATTCAATTACTCTTTTCGGCATGAAAAACTTATCTGAACTTCAATTTTTTAAACAATTAATTTCAGTTTCAGGCATTGGTCCAAAAACTGCTCTTGAAATCCTTAATCAGCCAATTGAATTCACAAAAACCGCTATCTTTACCCAAGATATAACGATGCTTACCAAAATCCCCGGTCTTGGCAAAAAAACTGCTGAAAGATTAATTTTAGAATTAAAAAATAAAATTCAACCGGAAATTTTGGATAATCAAACAAGTCAAGGCATATCTGCAAACGCCCTATTCTCAAACGAAACAAAAGAAGCTATTGAAGCTTTGGAATCACTTGGATACAAAAGATATGAAATCGTTAAAACTTTTCAAAATTTAGAAAAAGAAATTCTTAAATCAGAAGAAATGATTAAATGGTTTTTAACCCAAGTTTGATTTTTAAGTTTACTCATGCGATCTATTAAAAAAAATTCTGTTTCATTAGTAAAAACTTTGGCTGAGCTTTCTCTTATCAAAAAATCTCAAGCAATTAATGAGGAGATTTTTCAAAATCTCAAGAAAATGCTTAAAATTGGCATGTCAGAAAAAGAAATCGCTTTGAAAATAAAAGATATGGCTCTTAATAAAAACTGCGAAAATCTTGCCTTCGAACCAATTATCGCTATTAATAAAAACTCTGTAACGCCACATCATAAAAATACTAATAAAAAATTGAAAAAAGGCGATATGATTTTGATTGATATGGGTGTCAAATATAAAGGTTATTGTTCTGACATGACGCGAATGATTTTTACAAAAAATCCTACTAAAGAACAGAAAAATATTTATAATTTAGTTTTAGAAGCGCAAAAAACAGCTATTGCAAAAATCAAATTAGGTCTTAAATGCTCAAAATTAGATAAAATTGCGCGTATTATTATAAAAAAAGCTGGTTTTGAAAAGAATTTTGAACATGGTCTTGGTCATGGAGTCGGTCTTGAAATTCATCAATCACCAAAAATTTCACAAAAATCAAAAGATGTTTTAAAAGAAAATGATGTAATTACCATCGAACCAGGGATTTATTTGCCAAATAAATTCGGAATTAGAATTGAAGATATGGCAATCGTAACAAAAAATGGCTGTGAAATAATTACAAAAATTCCAAAGTTGCTTGAAGAAAGCATAATAAGAATCTAAACTAATTTAGTAATTACCAATCCCTAATACATTTTAAATCTATGAAAAAAATTTTATTAATTATTTTCCTTTTCCTTTATCCTTTATCCTTTATCCTTTCTAGTTGTGCTACATCTTTTGAACCTGAAATCGAAAAAGAGATGCAAACAATCAGTGGGACTCTCAAATATATCGGTGCAGTCGCTTATAAAGACAGTCATTATTTCATGGAATCAAGAGAAGATGAAAGTATCATTTATGTTTTAAGTGAATATATTGATTTAGCCAAATACAAAGGTGAAAAAGTCTCGGTAACTGGATATTATATACAAAAAAATGATGCTAATGGCGAAAAAGCAGTTTTTGAAATTGAGGGTATTCAAATCATTGAATCTGAAGAAGAAAATCAAAATGAAAATACAGAAGAAATTGATTTTAGTGAACAGAAATTCGAATATTTAAATGCAAATTTAGGAATAAAATTTAAATTTCTAGGAACATGGGTTATTAAAAATGAACTTAACGATAATGTCGTTCTTCGTTATGAAAATTTCATTAAAGAAGAAAATGAAAATTTAATTAGCCTACCTTCTATTAAAATTGCTTTATTAGAAGAAACTTTAGAATTAACAGAGAATTCCGAACCAAATGAAGAAGGTCAAACAGCCAATTTATTTTCAGATTTATATCAATGGGCAGAAACTAAATATCCTTCATCGGCTTTATATGAAAACAAAATCGGTCCTGATGCTCTTCAATCTGTTAGAATTAATTTTTCAGATTCAAAAACGATTTTTTACATTAAACGAAATACAAATATTTATTCAATAGAATTTGCCACTTCAATAAATGAAAATTTTGCTGTTGCCAAAACAGATTTTTTAAATTTAATTAATAATTTTCAATTTATCGCTATCACCAAGGATGCTAAAAGCCAAATTACACAAATTTCAGGTCCTGAAACTGAAATCCAAACAGAAACTGAATTACAAAATTCTGAATCTAATGATGAAATTATAACTCAAAACGTATCTGACACACAAAATGAGACCGAAATCGCACCCCAACCCGTGCAAAATAATAACCCATCTCAAAATGAAACGGAAATTAAAACTGAATCCGAACCTGAAAGCTCTCTTGATAAAGGGGAAGCGGAAGATTTAGAAGGTTATGCTTATTTTGAAAGCAGTCCTTATAAATTTGGTATGCAATATCCAAAAAACTGGTATTACGCCAATATTGGCAATGCTTCATATGGATTTAACGACACTGAAATCGCCGATGATAATTCAAACGTATTAATTATTTTACAAATCATTGATGGCACCATCGAAGAATACAAATCAATGACTAAAATTTCCGATGAAGAAGTAGTAATGTACGCAGAAAGAAGCAGTAATCAAGTTTACAAGATTTCTGGTCATGGAAAATTTAAGGAATATATTGAAGTAATGATTAATAGCATTCGCAATTTGCTCGTCAGTCCATAATGAAATAAAGGCGAAAAATTTGCCTGTTCATTTTTTCCTTTCATCTCACTGGTCTAAACAAAAATAACAAAAACATTCCCATTGAAGCTAGTCCAGCCGTTAGCAAACATGCATTTTGTACGCCGTAATTATCCAAAATAAATCCTAACAAAAGTGCAAAAAATGCAAAGCTTCCTCGCGCAATCAAACTTTCAATAGAGAGAATAGTCGCTCTTTTTCTTGAATCTTTAATTTGTTTTTGTAAAAAATCTCTAATAATTGGCACATTAATACCAACAGCAATCATTTGTAAAAATAAAAATAGCAAAGCAAATTTAGATTGAAAAATACCCATGCCTAAAAATGAAATAAATAAAGTGCAAGGTATAAGAATCAAGGTCTTTCCAAATCCAAAATATTTTTCAATACTTTCTGCAAAATACGAAAATAAAGCTCCTCCTAAACTAATCACAATATCCACAAGTCCAAAAATAAATTTCGGCATTAATAAAAATAATAAAAATGGCTGTTGAAGAGATATTAAATTTGCTCTAATTAACACAAAAACTAAACTTGAATACAGAATAATCCAAATTATTAATCGGCTTTTTATAACATCTTTGATACTTGAAAATAAATGTCCGCTACATGTTTTCAATTCCTGCGATAAAATATCAGCATATTCAGGCTGAGGTATCTTTTCTTTAAATGAAATTGCCACAAAAAAAGCTCCTATAGCCATAAAAGCCGATAAGATATAAATGTTACTAATAGCTGAAAAATACGCGATCAAAGCTCCAAATATTCCTCCTAAGGTATTACCTATCAAATGCATACTATAGGCTTTACCTTGAATTTTTTTATAATTATTTTCTTGTTTGACATATAAAAGCGAATCATAAAGAAAAGCACTACCGGTCCCTGATTCAAGCGCTCTAGCTAAAGAGAATAATATTTCAGCAAAAATAAAAGGGATTAAAGAAAATGAAAATACAGAAATAATTAAAGCAGTAAATTTGGTAATTACCCCTAAAATAATGGTATTTTTACGTCCGATTTTATCAGCAAGAATTCCTGTTGGCAGTTCGAAAATTAAAAAAAGGAAATAATAAACACTTTGCGTAATAGCAATTTCAGTAAAATTGAGTCCTCTTTCATACATAAATACTATATAAAAAGGCACAAAAGAGAAGCTCAAAGCATAGAAGAGTTGAAATAGATAATACTTGAAAATGTTTTGTTTCATAGTAAGGATGTCCTGCGGTAGGGCATGGTAGAGATGCCCCGATGGGGCATCTCTAAATAAGCATCTTTAAAAATATTTTACTCAACCGATCCCTCTTGAGGAATTGGACTTTGTTGACTTGTTTGCGCTTGTTTTACTTTTTCTTCATAAGCTTTTAAAGCATTTTGTAATAAATTAACGGTAGAAATTGCTGTTGCATGACTCAAATAAAGATTACCAAGAAGTTTAACAACAACAGGCTGTCCTGCTCCTCCTCCTGGTTTAGTAACGCCAAGTTGAAGCGTAACTTCGTTTGTAGTAATGTTTGCTGAAACAGCATTAACATATAAATCGACCATATTTTGACCTTCTTCTACTTTAATATTTTGTTGCGAACCCATAGGGTTTGCTTGTGCATCAGCCATAATAATAAAATTTAAAAAATAAAGAATTACTTACATCTATATTTTATCATAATTCAAGAATAATTAAAATTTAAAAATTAAAATTTATCTCCATAAATAATAAATTCCGCTAGGCAAATACATTTGCTCTAATTGACTTAAAGGACTTTTCATAAATTTAGTTGAGATAAATTCAGAGCCAAATAATTCTTCTAAAAAAGTTTTTGGCAATTCATAAGTTACGAATTGAATTTCTTGATTAATTTCTAAATCTCCCTTCATCATCTCTACGAATTCCTCAAAAAGTCCATTTCCATCAACAAGTCCGTTTGAAATCCCCTGCTCTCCCAAATATATCCAACCTGTTGCCAAATTTTCTACATTTTCATAAGACATATTGCGATTATCAGCTACCCAAGAAATAAATTTATCATAAGACAAATCAATCATTTCTTGAATTAAATTTTCTTCTTCTTCGTTCATACTGCGCGCTGGATTACCAATATCTTTATATTTTCCACCTTTAAAAGTCTGGATTTCAATGCCTAACTTATCTTCCAAAAGATTTTCTGCATTTACAAACTGGGTGATCACTCCAATACTGCCGACAAGAGCAGATTTATGAGTAAAGATTTTAGTAGCTGGAGCCGCGATCAAATATCCACCACTAGCTAATAAATCATCGCTATAAACATAAACTGGTTTTTCTTTGCTTAAAATTTTAATATAATCCGCTATCATTTCAGATGGTCCCATCGCTCCTCCAGGAGAATTGATTCGTAAAACAACTGCTGTAATTTCATCATTATTCATAAACATTTTTAACTGAGGGATAACATTCTCAGGACTGATGACTTGTTCAGCGAAAAGTGAATTCTGTGTCGATTGACTCATTATCGTTCCTTTCAGATCCAAATAACCGATTTTCGTCGCTAATTGATCATAAGCTTCATTTTGTAAAAAATCAGAATTTAAATAATTTTCTTTAAGTCCGCCTTTATATATATTAATTTCTGATTCCAAGTTTCCTGCAGACATAAAAACTCCGCCAAAAATAAATAAAATTAAAGAAGCTCCAACCGCAAGCTTAATCCACATATACCAAGGTGTTTTCTGAGTCATAATATAATGGACCTCTTTTTCACATTTATCCTTTTTTAGTATCGACATAGAGAAAAATTAAAAAATATCTAAAAAAATTATAACTGAATTCTATTTTTTTCTCTATTTTTTTTAAAATTTCCTTGACAAATAAACGTTTTCCAGTCTGACCCCCTTCCAAACTGAACAAAAAAAATATACAATACGCTCAGAATTTATTTCCTAACCTTTTCTTTTATGGAGATAGCTAAATTTATAGCTTCCATTTTAAGTCCAATTTATTTGGTGCTTGGTTTGTCAATTTTGTTCTACACAAAATCATGGCAAAAACTAATAAACAAATGGGAACAGGATCATTACAGCATGTTTACCATTGCTTTAGCACAAATGTTTATCGGTCTGATAATTGTTAAAATATATAATGTGTGGGTATGGAACGTTTGGTTAATAATTACCATTATAGGATGGATTGCTCTTTTCAAAGGTGTATTTTATTTTCTTGCGCCAGGATCATGGATTAGACCTCTTTTAAAAACCTGTAATAAAGAAGGATTCATATATTTCGGTGCAGTTTTTGCGCTTGTGCTCGGAGTTGTACTTGGCTACTACTCTTATTTTGCATAAAAATTTTAAAAAATTAAAAAAGACCGTAATATTTTAAATGCTACGGTCTTTTTTGTTATTTGATTCTGCCACTTCTACCATGATAGGACAATGATCCGATCCGATAATGTTTTGCAGAATTTCTACTTGCTGTATATTTTTTACCAAATTTTCTGTAATTAAAAAATAATCTATTCTCCATCCTATATTTCTTTGCCTTGCCGCTGTTCGAAGACTCCACCAGCTATATGCGTCTTTCTTGTCAGGATAAAATTTTCGATAAATATCTACAAATCCATTTTCCAAATATTTATCTATCCAAACTCTTTCACAAGGCATAAATCCAGAAATATTTTCATTTTCTTTTGGCCTAGCTAAATCAATTTCTGTATGGGCAGTATTAAAATCTCCAGTAACAATAATCCCCTTTTTTATTCCCTCATTTTCTTGACTTCTTATTTTTAAATATTTCAAAAATTCTTCATAAAATTCCAATTTAAACTGCAAGCGTTCTTCTCCTTGCCCACCATTGGGAAAATATACGTTAAAAAATATAAAATCCTCAAACTCCATTTCAATAATTCTTCCTTCGCTATCAAATTTTTCGATTCCCAAACCATAAGAAACTTTTAACGGCTCTTTTTTAGAGTAAACCGCAGTACCGCTATATCCAGGCCTATTTGCAGAATTAAAATAACTGAAATAACCATGCGGCTTCCATACATCCATAGTCAGTTGATTTTCTTTTGATTTTATTTCTTGCAGAGCCAGAATATCTGGAGAAACATTATCCAAAAAACTCCAAAATTCTTTCTTTTTGGCAATCGCTCGAAGTCCGTTAACATTCCAAGAAATAATTTTCATAATTTAAAATTATACTAAAAGTTATCAAAATAAAACCATTAAATGTCAAATCCCTCCAACAAAACAATATTTCCTTGACGTATTTTGAAAATAATCTCTACAAAACGATAAGATATAAATTAACAAATCAAATTTCTTTACAAATTTTTACAAATTTCCTCTGTCTATTTTAAACGACATTTTGCTTTAAAAAAATCGAAAAGTTACATTTTTGATGTAATTTTAAAAAACCACAACCAAATGAATGCTATTCTTGTTAGCAACGATAATATTTTTCGAAATAGAATTAAAGAAAAGTTAAAGACAGAGGATATTAATATTATTTCAATAACAGATATCAGTAAATTACCAATACAGCTTTTATATAAAAATGCTGACTTAATATTAATTGATAGCGTTTTAAATAAAAGCGATATTTATGAAATTCATCTTATTTTACAGCATTATCCTGAGTTAAAAGTATTAATTTTACATAGAAATACGCAAAAATCTACCAAAAAAACCTTTGAATTTAATTATTGTTATTTAATTCCTTATTTTCATTTTGGCGAAATATCTTTTTTAATTGATTGGATAAGGCATGAAAATAAAACAAAATATCAAAAAGACATTTTACAATTTCAAACAATTATCCTAAATAGGAAACGGCATACTTTAACAATCAATAATGAATTTGTGAATTTAAGAAAAAGAGAATTTAAGCTTTTAGAATTCTTTATGACACATCCTGAAATTGTTTTACCAAGACAACAAATTATCACAAATGTTTGGGAAAGGGAAAGATTCGTTTTATCAAATACTATCGATACTCACATTAATAATTTAAGAAGAAAAATAGAACTACCCGGTGCCTCAAAAGTTCTTCATACCATTAGAGGTGTAGGTTACAGATTTGGAGCCGAATGAGATTTTTATCCTTCAAAAAAAACTTGATAAAAACAGCTCAAATCTGTAAATTTTTTGCGTACGATAAAATCTAAAAATTGCAGTAGAAATATTATTGTGTAGTAAGTCTAATACGGGTCAGTAGCTCAGTTGGTAGAGCAGTAGGCTCTTAACCTATTGGTCCAGGGTTCGAATCCCTGCTGACCCACCATTCTTCGCTTTATTACGCTAACGCTTCATAAAGCTACGAATGGCACAGCCTATATATCATAAAGTCTTTTAATAAATAAAAAATGCGAAGAATGCCCTCCGTAGCTTTAGCGAAGAATGGACAAAATTTATTTATAAATTTTCCTTAATTCTTAATCTTAATCTTAAACATTATATAAAATAATACTGAGCAATAAAGCCAAGCATAAAACAACTCATTTCCAAGGACCAACAAATAATTTTATGATATACTTAATCAGTACAAAAAAAAATTCTTCGTCCTTTATCCTTTATCCTTTATTTTTTCTCCTTTATCCTAATGTATTTACAAAGCATTTTTAGTAGAAACGATACGCAACAAAATAATACAACCAAACAAAATAAAGCTTCTTATTTAGTTCCTACCGTGATTGAAAAAACGCACGAAGGTGAAAGAGCTTATGATATTTATTCAAGACTACTTAAAGATCGAGTGATTTTTCTTGGCACGGCTATTGACTCAGGCGTTGCCAATATTATTATCGCTCAACTTTTATTTCTTGAGAAAGAAGATCCGAAAAAAGATATTACTTTATATGTTAATAGCCCTGGAGGTCATGTAACTGCTGGTATGGCTATCTACGATACCATGCAATATCTTTCTTGCGATGTGGTAACAATTTGCGTTGGACTGGCCGCTTCCATGGGAGCAGTAATTTTGACCGGAGGAGCAAAAGGTAAAAGATTTGCACTTCCATATAGTGAAATTATGATTCATCAACCCCTTGGAGGAGCAGAAGGTCAAGCAAGCGATATTGAAATCGCCGCAGATCATATTATTAAAACCAAGAAAAACTTAAATCTCATTATCGCTAAACACAGTGGTCAAGATTTAAAAAAGGTAGAAAAAGATACGGATAGGGATAAATTTATGAGCGCTGAAGATGCTCTTAAATATGGATTAATTGATAAAATCATTACAAAGAACGGGAAGTAATAAGTCGCCGTAACAAAATAACCTTCACATCTAAGGCAAATTAAGCATTCATCTTTGAATTTTCTTCAATCGTAAAATTTTCACTGTAACTTGGCTACACCTCAAATTTTACTCAATCGGAAAAATCAAATCTGAACACTTATTTAGACCTTATCTATAAAGGTTATTTCGTTACGGCTCCTAAGGATATTCACATCTTCAAAAATTCTGTCTTCAATATATTTTTGGAATTGTAAAAATTCCCCTTCAACATCATAATCTTCTTCATTCTCAGTTCCCTGCCAGAACGATGTCGGGCTGGTCAACTTTTGGTTCTCAGCTCTCTTAATTATTTCCGTCTGCGGTAATAGAAATTTTGTTTCTTGCGTCTCGTCAACAATTTGTTCTTTTTGAACATTTAATGTTTGCAAAATATTAGCTTGGAAACTGTTTCCTCTTGTTTCACTTACAGAAAAAAGTGAAGACAAAAAACCAAAACTCATCAATAAACTCATAAGAATTCCGATTTTTAAAACTGAAATTTCTTTATTCATAACAAAAAAATTTAAAGATTAAATCTTATTATTTTACCATAACTCTTTGTTAAAAACATTAGCTTTTCATTGTATAAAAACTAAATTTATGCTATTATATTTTGATAATTTTAAAATTCTAAAATTTTTACAGAATGGGAGGTGCAAACATACCAAGAATGGAAACTTCTAAAGAAGTAGTTGGTTCAAGAAGAATTGATACGGAATTAGACAGAAAAGAACGACAAATAATAACAGTTAATAGAAAGCCTGAGCTCGATCCTATTTTAAAAAGAAAAAATTTAATTACAGACATTGAACAAGCTTTAGGATGCGAATATGGAAATGTTAGCTTAGCTTTGATTGAGAAGCCGATTGATGATAAAAATATGCAATTAGTATTTTTACTTAAAAATAAAACTGATAATAGTTTTGTTAAAATTGAAACAAATGTTGCTCCAGACTGGAGAGAGGATCCGTCCAAGATGCAAACGATAATTGCAGAATTAACTAAAGATGCTTGTAAAAAATATCAAGAAAAGAAAGAAATACATTACGATACAAGAATCACTTGGGAAATTTCCGCAGAAGCCACTGATCCATTAATTGATCAAAATAATATTTTTACTGCTGTACACGCTCGAAAGATGCAAAAATTAATGGAATTTCCAT
>MFXJ01000009.1 GCA_001787465.1 Candidatus Peregrinibacteria bacterium RIFOXYB2_FULL_32_7
TATCACATGTGCGAAAATTATTAAAACTTTTTTATGAAGACGAGTTTTCAAGATGGAAAGATAAATATAAAGGATTTAAATGTCTTAAAAGAAGCGGAAAATCAGAGCCAGTGAAATTTGCTGAAGTGGGGAGTGGAGATATTGAATGTTATTTGAATTTTATGAAAAAAGCAGAGGAATTTGCGTGCGTTGGTGGTCCGATATTAAATGATAAATTATCAGAAGGGGAGAAATATAAGGCTTGGTATGGTTTTGTTGATGATTTATGGGGAGCTGTAATGACGGAGCATAAACTTGAGTTTGATCAATATCTTGAGATTAGGAATGCTTTGGGAGATTATAGAACTTATGATGCGCAAGCTTTTATAGCGGTGAATCCTGGAGATGTGGACGCGATGGTAAACTTATATGAAAATCCTGATCCAAATAATCCATGGAATAAACTTCATCTTGATTGTGAAGCGGCTAAAGCGGTTTTAGCTCGTACAGGGGTTATCGTGGAAGGAGTTCCAATAGAAGGGGGATCAAATTTAGAAGTCGAAGGTTGGGTGAATAAAATAAAGAGATTGATGGAGGAAGATGATAGAGAGCAAATAGTTACTAGAGAAATACCATGCGGGTCTTCACCTTTAAGCAGAGAGACTTTGGAACAAGTAATTCAGCAAGGTATATATCATCCCCTTACATCTAACAAAAAAATGTTAATGCTTATTAGGGATATTGATCCAAATGCTCGTGAAAAATCTTTAAAGCGTTTTGAGGCTCTTTTGAAAAAATTTGAAATTGCGTATAAAATTGATTCAAACCCAGATAGAGATGGTGTAATTAAAATCACAGCTGGAAATCTTGAAATAAATGCTTATATTAAAGATGCTAGTACTATTAATGACGATCCTCATGCGAAGACTTTAGCAGATATGTCTGCAATGCAGGGATTGTGGGATTATTTTTCAGATGAGCAACTTAAAGTATCATTTGAAACATCAGTTAAAGCTTTGAAAGAAGGAGGAAGTTTTATTTCAGGGCAATTTGTAGATAATTATCCTTCAAAGAAATTTTTGGAAATTATAATGAATTGGTTTTTAATAGGTCGTACAGAAGAAGAATTAATGGATTTGTTATCGCCAATCGCAAAAGAAAATAATATTCAAATGAGAATATTTAGGACACCAGGAGCGGAAGAAACGCAAATGTTAGTTGAGGTATATAAACCAAAAGGTGATATAATGCGTAGCGAAAAAGAAGGTTGGACACAATTAGCCGTTTAATTTTTCATTAATTGTTTTTTTGAAAATTATGGCTCTCTACATTTTCCTTTTCATCAGCGCAGTATTTAATGTCATCGTTGGATCAGTTATTGGAATTATTATATATTTGAAGGATAAAAAAAATGTAGTGAATAGGACTTTTGCTGTTTTTTGTTTTTTTATTACTACTTGGTCAATGGGATATTTTTTCCCGATTGTTCAAAATAGCGAGTCTTTATCTCTTTTATCTTTTCGATTACTTCATGTCGGAGCGGCGTTTATTGCGGTTGCCCATTTCCATTTTGTGTGCGCAGTTTTGGATATTGTGAAAGAAAAGAAAAAATATATTATTTTTGCCTATCTTTTTAATCTTTTAATTGTTTTATTTTTTATTCCGACAAAGTTGTTTATCTCCGAAGTTGTACCTAAAGGAGATTTTAATTATTGGGCGAATGTCGGCATAGCTTATAAAATTTGGCTTGCTGTCTGGCTTAGTTACGTAGTTGCTTCTGTATATTTGCTTTATGCCGCTTATAAAAAAACTAAAGGAATTAAGAAACAACAGATTAAATATATTTTGATTGGAGATATGATGACTTTTGGAACTGGGTCGATGAATTATTTTTTATTTTTTGATATTAACGTTACTCCATATTTAACGATTTTTGCTTCCGGACAAATGTTTTCGATTTTTTATATTATTGTTCGTTATAGATTTATTGATATTAAATTAAATTCTTTGGAAGTTTTGAAAAAAGTTTTTTCCATTATTTTGTCAGTTGTTACAGCTTATCTTATTTATACAATTTATTCTTTTTTCTTTCCTTTTTCAGCTAAATTAGATATTCCAACTATTGTCGGCATAGCGATTCTGATAATTTTCTTTTTGATTTTTAATAATGTTGTTAGATTAAAGTTTTTTTATAATTTTTTTCGTTTATCTAATTTTGAATATTTTAAACAAACTGTTTTTGAGTTTAAAAATAGGAATAGTTTCTATCATAGCATTGAAGAATTTCAGATGAATATTAAAAAAACTTTTTGCGATAAATTACAAATATCCTCAGCTTTTATTTTGATTTTAGATGAGGAAACGGGACGTAAATATCCTGAACTTATAAAATATTTTTTAAGAGATAAAAGTTTTTTGGTAACCGAAGAACTGGAACTTGAGCAGAAAACTAGAAATAAAAAATTTTCTTTTTTTAAAGAACTTAAATCTTTAGGGAAAATTTGTTTCCCATTATTTTTTAAAAGCGAAAGGAATTTAATTGGGTTCTTTGTTTTAGGTGAGAAACCATTTCAAAATCCTTACACCAAAGAAGAATTAGAAGTTTTGGAATCAACAGCCTATCAGATATCACTTTTTCTTGCCGTTATTCTTTATAATTTTGAGTTGCAAAAACAAGTAAAAATAAAAACTCAGGCTTTGAAAGAGCAGAATAAAGAAATGCAGAAACTGCTTCGTCAGCAATCAGATTTTATTGCTGTTACCGCGCATGAATTTCGAACCCCTCTTTCAATCGCTCTTTTTCAGCTTGATGATACGTTAAATTCATCAAAAAATAATATTGATGAAACTGAAAAAAATGATTTGCAAATTATGAAAGCCTCGCTTGATAATTTGAAATCGTTAACGCAGAAATTATTTGATGTTCAGCAGTATGATTTGAATAAAGTAAATGTAAAATGCGAGATAGTGAACATCGTTGAATTTTTGGAAAAAATTTATAAGGATTTTATAAATATAATGTCAGAAAAATCTATTAATTTACATTTTGTTAATAAAATAGAAGGTAAGTGTTATGTTAATATAGATAAATTGCAAATCCGTCAGGTTTTTCATAATGTTTTGAACAATGCTTTTAAATTTACGCCGAAAGATGGGACGATAGTGATTAAGCTTATTACTATAAATTCACATGTTTTAATATCTGTTTCTGATACTGGACAGGGTATTTCTGATACGGAAAGAGAACTTATATTTAATAAATTTCAAACAAAAAAAGCGTCTATGGCGATGGGAATTGGTTTAGGACTTTATATATCTAAAAAGATTATTGAACTTCATAAAGGCGAGATATGGGTTGAGAATGCGGAAATTGGTGGAGCAAAGTTTTGTATTAAACTTAAGATTAGTAATCGGTGATTTATAATACGTGATTCGTGATTCGAACAATTCATTCCTTTGGAATGAAACAAACGAACCATCCGCCTTCGTTTCACTACGGACGGACAGGCGAATCACGAACCACGAATCACGTATCACGTGTTATTTTTAAGTAATTCATCTAAAAATTTCACTAGTTCCGTTGGTGGAGTTTCTATCTTTAATAAATATTTATCAACATTAAAATTTTTAGCTTCTTCTTCTAAATGGAATTGATCGTAGTTTGAGAGAACAATTAATTTTGATTTTGGAAGCAGTTTTTTAATTTTTGGCGTTATATCTAAGCCGGATTTTTCATGACCTTTGATGGCATGATCAATTAATACGGCGTCGGCATTAAATTTTTTAGCTATTTCTTCTGTTTCTTCCGCTGTCTTCGTCCAAATAGTTTCATATCCAGCTAGGTCTAATCTTTTTTTATAAAGTCTTCCCAAAGCTTCTTCGTCTTCAAGTAAAAGAATTTTTTTCATAATTTCATAAAAGTTAGCATAAAAAATTTTAAATGAATTTCTTAAAAAACTCAATGTTTATCAAAATTTTAAGATGTTTTGTAAAGCTTAATTTTTATATTTTTGTTATGGTTTTAAATTCATTGATAAATTTTTCTTTAGAGAATTTTTCTGCGTGTTTCGCAATTTTTTCAGCATCATATTTTTTTTCGTTTAAAATAAGCCTACCAAGTCCGTCTTCAATACTTTTTAAATTATTAGCATCAAAAAATTCTCCAGTTTCGTTTGGAATAATTGTTTCAAGAAGACCGCCTTTATTAAGTCCAAGCACAGGCTTACCACAGGCCATAGCTTCAACGGCTGTAATTCCAAAATCTTCTTCCCCAGGAAAAATTAAAGCTCGGCAATTTTGCATATATTCACTGACAACTTCATCAGATTTGAATCCCAAAAATTCTATATTTGGGGCGGATATTTTTTGCAAATAATTTTTTTGTGGACCATCACCAATAATAATTAATTTTCGACCAATTTTATTAAATAATTTAATAGCGAGTTCGATGTTTTTGTACGGAGTTAAGGTTGATACAATGAGAAAATAATTTTGATGATTTTTTTGTATTTTAAATCTATTTAAGCAAACAGGCGGGTAAATAATTTTTGAATCTCTTTGGTAATATTTTTTTATTCTTTTTTGCACATTTCTTGAATTCGTAATATATAAATCAGCTCTTTTTGAAGCTAATAAATCCCATTGTCTAATTTGACTACTGAAATATCTTATTCCTGCATTTATAATTATATTTTTATTTTGTTCTTTTATGTATGGCTCTTTCCAATCCCAAATAGAGCGCATTGGTGAATGGCAATAGACAATATGTCTTGTTTTAAGTGGGGTGATGATGCCATGAGTAAAAGCTGAGCTTGAGCTTATAACAAGATCATATTCAGAAAAATCCCATTCTTCTACGAAAGTATTTAAAATAGGGAAAAAATATTTATATTTATTTTTTATAAAATTTGGTAATGTTTGTAATTTTGAAAATTTAATTTTATTTTTGGGAAAAATTTCGCCAACTTTTTTTTCATCATAAAGTAAAGTGTAAATAGGAGCAGAAGGAAAAATTTCGCAAAGAACTTTTAGAACTTTTTCAGCTCCACCAAGCCTGTTAAGGAAATCATGGACAATAGCGACTTTCAAGATAGCAAGAGATAGAAAATAGAGGTCAATACAATTTATTTGTTAAACTTAATAGTGTGAATAAAGTCAGAACAGTACTCGAATCTTCGAAACTATGTAAAAATAAAGCTGATATTGATAAACCGCAAAGAGCGATGGTGAGATAAAGTTTAGAAAGTTCTACTACGTTAAGGCTTCGAAGAATAAATTTAGAAAGTGTAGTTTTTAAATTCGAATAAATTATTGTTACTAATACTACGATAAATAAAATCATAGCCATTATTCCCATTTCAACGCTAATTTGCAAATACCAATTCTCGGTAATAATAGCAGGAGAATTGTCATTTTCAAATCTATATGAAGCAGGTCCAGCTGTTCCTAAGCCAAGTCCAAAAGGATGATTTTTTATAGTTTCTAAGCCTAGGAATAAAGCTGAAAAATGCTCTGAAGTTGATTCTGGTTTTGTGATCCTCTGAAAAAGCTCTGAATTTGTTTTTAAAATTCCAATAAAAATTATTGCGATTAGAATTGCTGATAAGAGAGAAAATATTGCTGATTTTTTCAAATTAAAGTTTGAATATTTTTGTTTCAGAAATATTATTGATAGTAGTAAAATCTCTATAATGAAGCCTATCCATGCGCTTCTTGAAAAAGTTAGAAATAGACTTAAAAGAGCTGATATTATTATAAAAATCCAAATTTTTGATTTTTCCTGAAAAAATTTATAAAAAAGTAATGGCAAAATAATAATTAAATATGCGCCATATTGATTTGGTCCAGCAAAAGTTCCAGATAAACGGCAGAAATCGCTATTCTCAATTTTTTGACAAAAAGCTAAAGCTTGATTTGCATACCAGGTACTCCAATCATTTCGAAATCCAAAAAAAGTTAAATTTTCAGGATTAATAAGGAAAATTATCAAACCAAATATAATTGAAGCAGTAGCTGAATATATAGCTATATTGAATAAAATTTGAATATTTTGTTTGTTAAAATTATTGAAGGTGAAAATCAAAAAAGTGATAAGGAAGAAAAAATCATATCGAAATCCGAAAAGCCACTGAGGAAAGCCAGAGGGAGGAGATGCCCAAAAATATGAACTTAGGCCGAAGATGATGTAGATAATGATTATATTCGTGATTTGCTTTGTTTGTTTGTCTGTAGTGAAACGAAGGCGGATGATTCGATTTTTAAGAAAATTTATTGAAAATAAGATGGCGATAATTATTATGAGAATCTCTTTCCAAGTTGTTATAAAAAATCCAAGCTTTGGAATATTTTGTAAATTTAATCCGTATTTAAAGATAGTCGTTAAGATTGCATGAAAGGGAAGCCCAGCAAGAAGAAGAGCAGTGAGGTAAAAAGATACTTTGTTTAATGTTTTTGTCATCAGTTGAATTGTAGATGAAGGAAAGAAAGAAGGAAAGAATGAAAAATTAATAATTGGTAATTGAGGTGAGGGTATCATTCTCCTCTTCCAATCACTACAGCTACCACTTCTATGGCACCTGCTGTTTTAAGCATTTTCGCGCATTCATTTAATGTCGTTCCAGTTGTTGCGATATCGTCAATAAGAATAAATTTTTTGTTCAATGCTTTAATTTTGTCTTCAATTTGAAAGGCGTTATGAAGATTTTTCAGCCTTAAATCCCTATCGAGTTCAGCTTGTGATTTTTGATATTTTATTCTTTTGATTAAATTTTTATCAATAAAAATTTGTAAATTTTCAGATATAGTATCGGTCAAAAGTTCAGCTTGATTGAATCCTCTCCATTTTTCTTTTTTAAGGTGAAGAGGAATAGGGATTAGAATATAGTTTTTATAATTTTTGATATATTTTCGAATCGTATCGCTTAAAAAATCTCCCAAAAATTTATTTAAATCTTTAATAAATCGATATTTAAAAGTTTTAATTACTTTTTGAATTAAATGTTCTTTTTCATATTTTGCCGCTACTAATAATTTATCGAAATAAATTTTTGTATTTTGACAATTTCCGCAAAGATTTCCTTCGGTTTTGGTTTTTTTACAATTAGGACAAATTTGATATTTTTGAAGATGGATTTTATTTTGACAATTTTTGCAAATCCAAACGCTTTCTTGGTTACAACCTAGGCATTGAATGGGAAAGAGAAGATTTAAAAAAATAGATTTTAAATTCAACAGTATTATTTTTTGAAAATTTAAAATGGTGGGCCAAAAGAAACTCTACTTGAACTATATAAATATATAATAGAAAACTATGAAGAGTCAATTTTGTTTAAAAATTCTTCATCGAAGTCTTTGGAAAGCATTAAACAGTTTACAGATCAAAACTCTATTGAGGTAAAAATGTGAAAAATATATAGTGAAGTAAACGCATTTTAAATTAAATAATGAATTTAAAAGAATATATTTCTAACCTTACAAAGCATTATAATAGCAAAATAGCTACAGAGCATAGTTATAGAGGTTCTTTGGAAGATTTGATTAAGTTTTTAGTTTCGAATGTAAGTGTAACAAATGAGCCGAAAAGGCAGGCTTGCGGAGCTCCTGATTATATTATTGCAAAAAATGAAATTCCTATAGCTTATATAGAAGCCAAAGATATCGGAGTGAATCTTGATGTTATTGAAAAAACAGAGCAAATAAAAAGATATATTCAGAGTCTTGATAATATTATTTTGACTGATTATTTAGATTTTCGACTTTTTGTTGATGGTGTGAAAGTTTATAGCGTCAACATAGCTCATATTGAAAATGGAGTTTTGAAGGAAAATAGTGAGAATTTTGTAGCTTTTGAGAATTTGATTAGAGATTTTTGTTCGTATACAGGCAAAACAATCAAATCACCGTCAAAGCTTGCAAAAATG
Organism: Candidatus Peregrinibacteria bacterium RIFOXYB2_FULL_32_7; assembly: GCA_001787465.1. Lineage (GTDB taxonomy): Bacteria > Patescibacteriota > Gracilibacteria > UBA1369 > GWF2-33-10 > OXYB2-FULL-32-7. Next base: position 7,899 of record MFXJ01000009.1, read on the forward strand.
ATGGCGGACAAAGCCAAACTTATGCAGGAAGTTATATACAAAGCTTTGTTAATAGATGATAGCAAAAATAATTCACTTCAATCACAACTTGAAGCGTTCCGAAAAGTTCTTATTCACGATATGAAAGAAGAGGAGTTTGCTGATATTTATGCTCAGACAATAGCTTATGGCCTTTTTGCAGCTAGGCTTCATGATGAGACAAAAGATAACTTTTCAAGACAAGAGGCGGTGTTTCTTGTACCTAAGACAAATCCGTTTTTGAGACAATTATTCTCATATATTGCATGTCCTGATCTTGACGAGAGAATCACTTGGATAGTTGATGCTCTTGCTGATGTTTTCAGTTACTGCGACGTATCAGAAATTCTTGCAAGTTTCGGTGATTCAAAAGGAATTAATGATCCGTTTATACATTTTTATGAAACATTTTTAAGTGAATATAATCCAAAATTGCGTAAATCAAGAGGTGTTTATTATACTCCTGAGCCTGTTGTGAATTTCATTGTAAGAGTGGTAGATGACATTCTGAAAACAGACTTCAATTTACCTGCTGGACTTGCCGATACAACTAAAACAGAAATTACAGTTGATATTCAAGGCAAAAAAAAGAAAGAACTGGTTCACAAAGTTCAAATTCTTGATCCCGCTACAGGAACAGGAACTTTTCTTTGCGAGGTTGTGAAACACATTGCCAAACGCTTTGAAGGACAGGAAGGAATTTGGTCGGATTATGTGGAGAAAGAGCTTATGCCTCGTTTGAATGGCTTTGAACTTCTCATGGCTCCTTACGTTATGTGTCATCTCAAGCTTGATCTGCTTCTTACACAAAAAGGTTACAAGCCAAAGAATCCAGATCGTTTCAAAGTTTATCTCACAAACAGCCTTGAAGAAGCTCATCCTGATACGGGAAGCTTATTTACAAGTTGGTTGTCAAATGAAGCTTCAGAAGCAAACACAATCAAAAGAGATGCTCCTGTGATGGTGGTGATAGGAAATCCGCCTTATAGTGTGAGTTCCAGTAACAAAGGAGAGTGGATTCTTGATCTTATAAAAGATTACAAAAAAGATTTGAATGAAAGGAAAATTAATCTTGATGATGATTATATCAAATTTATTCGTTATGCTGAATATTTCATTGAAAAAAACAGACAGGGTGTAATTGCTATGATTACAAACAATTCATTTATTGATGGAATTACTCATAGGCAAATGAGAAAGCATTTACTTGAGACTTTTGACCAAATTTATATTTATGATCTTCATGGAAACAGTAAGAAAAAAGAAATTTGTCCTGATGGCTCAAAAGATGAAAATGTATTTGATATTCAGCAGGGCGTTTCAATAAATATTTTTGTTAAGACATCAATTCCCAAGAAATTAGCAGATGTTTATCATTACGAGAGTTTTGGAAAGAGGGAAGTTAAATACAACAGATTAAATGAGGAAAATGTTTCTGAGATTAAATGGAAAAAATTAAATTATAAAGAGCCTTATTACTTTTTTGTACCAAAGAATTTTGAAGACATAAAGAATTACGAGCAAGGATTTAAAGTGAATGAAATATTTAAAAATTATAACTCAGGTATAGAGTCAGGAAAAGATAATTTTATTATAAAAACAAATGAAAACGAATTAAGTCTTTTAAAAAGTGATTTACAGCTTTTAAATGAAAAAGAGTTATCAGAAAAATACGAAATTAGTATTGATAAAATACAACAGGTTTTAGGAGATTTAAAAAATGCAAGTGAAGTAGTTATTTTATATAGACCATTTGATTTAAGGCATACATTTTTAAGTCCTAATAGTGAGGGTGTTTTTTGGCGACCAAGATTTTCTATAATGAAACATTTTTTAAAAAGTAATCTTGGTTTTATTGCAAAACGAGGGTTTAACGAAGACGGTTCGGCACCAGTATTTATTACTAAATTTATATTTGATAGAAGAGGTTGGTCAAGACCAGGAATGCAAGGTGCGGAAAGTATTTTTCCTCTCTACCTCTACCCAGACCAACCCAAAGAAGACCTATTCCAAAACGAACAAATTTCACGCAAACCAAATCTAAATGATGAAATCGTCACTCAAATCGCAGAAAAAATAAAACTCCCATTCATCGAAGATTCAAAATTAGTTACAGAAGAAAACAAAGGAAAAGTATTCTGCCCTGAAGATTTGCTTGATTATATTTATGCAGTTCTCCACTCTCTAAGCTATAGAGAAAAATATAAAGAATTCCTGAAAATAGATTTTCCACGAGTTCCATATCCTGACAATACAGAAAATTTCTGGAAATTAGTTGAGAAAGGAAGAGAACTTCGAGCTTATCATCTTATGGAGCATCTTAATTTAAATAACTTCATTACTCGCTATCCTGTCGGCAGTGATAATTTGGTAGAGAAAGTGTTTTTCGAAGGATCTGAAATAGGTAAGGTATGGATAAATAGCACTCAATATTTTGAAAATGTGCCGAAAATATCTTGGGATTTCTATGTCGGAGGCTACCAGCCAGCCCAAAAATGGCTTAAGGACCGTAAAGGAAGGAATTTAAGCTTCGAAGATATAATGCACTATCAGAAAATAATAATTGCATTGAAGGAGACGGATAGAATTATGAGGGAGATTGATGAAATTGGTAATTTATAAAATTTATAAAATTTGAATTATGAATCAAAAATTAGAACTTTTTAATAACTTCGTCATTTTTCAGACATCTACTGGAAAAGTAAATATTGATGTATTTTTTCAAAATGAAACGCTTTGGTTAACGCAAAAAAAAATGGCTGAACTTTTTGAAGTCAATGTTCCTGCTATTTCCAAGCATTTGAAGAATATTTTTGAAGAAAAAGAATTGGATGAAAAAGTGGTTGTTTCCATTTTGGAAAACACCACTCAGCATGGTGCTATAAAAGACAAAACACAAATCACTATAAGCAAATATTATAATTTAACTGCTATTTTAGCCGTTGGTTATCGGGTGAATTCACATCGAGCAATAGAATTTAGAAAATGGGCAACAAAAATTTTACATGAATATGTGATTAAAGGATTTGCGATGGATGATGAACGATTGAAGCAGATTAAACATTTTGGACAGGATTATTTTGACGAAATGCTTGAGCGGATTCATGAAATCCGAATGAGTGAGCGCAGACTTTACCAGAAAATTACTGATATTTATGCACTTTCAGCTGATTATGACAATCAAGCAGATATTACAAAACAATTTTTTGCTAGTGTACAAAATAAGCTTCATTTCAGCATAACAGGAAAAACTGCTGCTGAGATTATTTATAATGAAGCTGACCATAGAAAGATTTTTATGGGACTGCAAACATGGAAGAACGTTCCACATGGCAAAATTTTAAAAAGTGATGTAACAATTGCCAAAAATTATTTAAATGAAGAGCATGTAAAAAAGTTGGAGCAGATTGTTTCGGCATATCTTGATTTGGCGGAAACAAGAGCGAGAAACAGTCAAATTATGAATATGAAAGACTGGGATGTTTTTTTGCAACAATTTCTTGAACTTTCCAACACACCAATTCTTACAAATTTGGGCAGGGTTTCTATGCTTGAAGCTAAGCTCAAAGCTGAGGCGGAGTATGATAAATTTCGGGTGATTCAGGATAGAAGCTTTGAGAGTGATTTTGATAGGGTGTTGAAACAAATTGAATCTTCTAAGCCATAAAATTATGAACAATCAAGAAAATAAACTTGTTTTATTTCAATCAAAAAAGATTCGACGTATTTGGCACAATGAAGAATGGTTTTATTCTGTTGTGGATGTTGTTGAAGCCCTAACCGATAGTCCTACGCCAAGACAATATTGGGGAAAGATTAAAAAGGGAATTTATCGATCTTCAGTTGTCCCCAATTTGGGTACGACTGAAATTTCCAATCAAGAAAAACCAAAAGCTATGATAGAACATACAAATGTAGCTAGACGTGGAGGAGTTGTTGCTGGAAATGCACGAAAGCAGGCGGAAAGTGAATTGGGACGAAGTGTGATTTCAAAAGAAAATTATCTACAAGATGGAATGAGAAAGCGATTGAAGAAGTCTAATGGTGGGCCATCCTGGACTTGAACCAGGGACCAATCGGTTATGAGCCGACTGCTCTGACCAACTGAGCTAATGGCCCTAAGACAATGAATTTATAGCATGGTTTTTGGAAAAATCCAAGATGCAAATAGAAAAAACTTGGGTTATTTATAAATTTTGTTATAATTCATGAGATTTAAGATTTTTTATCAATATTAATAATGGACAATTAGCTCAGCTGGCTAGAGCGCATCGTTGACATCGATGAGGTCACTGGTTCAAGTCCAGTATTGTCCACCAGCCTTCGCTAAAGCTACGGCTGGCAGGCCAAGCTTATGCTTAAGGTATACGGTGGCGTGCCATTCGTAGCTTTAGCGTAAGCTGGTTAATTTATGATGCTAAAATATATGGCGTGCCATTCGTAGCTTTAGCGAAGAATGGCTGCCAGGCTAGGATTCGAACCTAGATAACAAGGGCCAGAACCTTGAGTCCTACCATTAGACCACCTGGCAAGAATAAAGAAAAAAGGAAAAATTTTACAGTTCTGAAATTTGTTGCTGACGGTGTCTATCTAAGCATTTTTTTTTCTGAAAAACAAGAAATAGAGATGCGAATAAGGTTTTTTATCTTATAAAAAAGATGAGATTCGAAATTAAGAAATAAATAAGAAATATGGCAAGATAATATTTTTGAAGAAAAGGCAAATTTCTGATAAAATATTTAGATTTACGCAAAAATTAAGCGTGAATCGTATTTAATTTTTATAAAAATAAAAAATTTATTTCCTAATAAAAATAAAAATGGAAAACAAAAATTGGAGGCTGAAGGCCTTAATTGGCGGTTTAGTTACAGTTGTATTAATAGTAGCAGTAGCTACTTATTTCGACGTATTCTCTAATTTAGACGTTAAGCAAATTGCTCAAAGTCTAAATAAGAATTTACAGGCTAATTCTTTTGTAGGTGGTGATATTACTCTTACTGATAAGACTTGGTCGAATATGGTAGTTACGCCTGGAAGTGATTTTATTCCAATTTACGCTATTAAATTTATTAATACCGCAAGTGCTGGGAATTTAACAAGAGTGCAGGTTAAATTGACAGCTTCTGATGGAGCGTCTTTTGATGTTGGCGCTAATACTTCTAATGTGCTTCGCGATATAAATGATGGAGGAATAACTTTATGGAAAAATCTTGATCAAGGAACTGAATTTGGTGTTACTGATCAATTTACCTCGGTGAATCCTGCTAATTATGTTGATAATGCTGGTAATTATAGAATTAATTTGAATTTAAATTTTCCGCAAGATTTAAATGATAATGATATATATTTTGTTGCCATTAAGACAGATGAGTATGGAATAATTGCTAATAGTAGGTTTCAGGTTGGCATTAATTCTATTACGACTAGTGGTACATCACCTACCATTACACCAGTGCTGTCTAATCAAATACAAATGGACGCTGGTTCAGGAGTATCAAAAGTTGTAGTTGATGGATCTTTAAGTAGTGCGGGCACAACTATCGATATATATTTTAGTCAATCGATGGATCCTAATGTAATTACTTGGGCTGATAATGGAGAAGGAGATTATTATGCTAACCAAATTTTTTGGGCAGAAGATCCTGACACTTTTACGTCTCATAATTTTGGAACAAATGCTTTAGCGACATTCGGACAAAATAAAGTTGCTAATGATAAAGTTACAATTACACTTGGAGCTTCGCCAACTATTGCTGATGGTGACGAGATATGGGTTGGTTTTCCAACTAGCAGTAATAATTGGCTTAGCGAACCTATAACTATAGATGTTACAGGACCAAGTCTTACTGCCGCATATTTATATACTGATAACAATTTTGATCAGCAGGCTAGTCAGCAAGGTGAAACTTTGCTTCTTTTGTTTAGTGAAGATATTGACGTCTCTACTATACAACCTATGAATTTAGCTAGTAGAGTTACTTCTAGTTTTGGTAGTTTTGGCGATCAAGCTAGTGTGTTTTGGGTAAATAATAAAATGTTACAAGTTATTTTGGGTTCCAATGCTGTTAATACCGTTGGAGCAACTTTGACTCTTTCTAATCAAGTTACAGATTTAAATAGCAATCCAGCTTCTACTGCGCCAGGACCTCAAATTGTGGCTGCGACTGTACGTGGACCAACTTATGTAGCTATGGATGATATAGATACGCAGAATTGGGGAATTGATGGGCAAGATATATATGTAGAATGGGGTGGAACTACATATGAAGATCAGACTCTTCATTTTAATGTATATATTTTACCATCAAACGTATTATTTGATAGAGACGTTCATACTAAGTTAAATAACGACCCTATCCCTATTAATAAAACAGGTTTTAGTGGTAATAATGGTGTATTAAACGCGCATCCATCTGCTTATATTGAGACAGAACGTATGCTTAAAGGCGATAGCCGTTCAAATTACAGTAATTTTAGCACATTTTTTGAATTTAAGTCTGGCGAACTATATAAAGCTTATGTGGAAGCGTGTAATGCGGACGAAGATCAATGTTCAATTCCTTCAGAAAGTTCAAGTAAATCTTTCATAGAAGATAGTGATTTAGGAGGCGATTTCTTTAGTCAGCAAGGATGGCAAACAACTTTTGTTGAAGGATCTGTTCCTTCGGGCGGAAGTACAGTAAGTACTAATCATAAAGTATTTGCTTTGAAATTTTCTGCTCCGATGAATTCAAGTACAATTACTGGTAGTAGTTTAACTTTAACTGATGATGCAGCCCCAGTTACTGGAGCTGTTAGTTATGATAGCGAGGAATGGGTAGCTTTTTTCAAAATTAATAGCGAATATGGAAGTTTTTCAGCTGGTAGTAATTTAATACTTACGCTTCTTGACGCACAGGATATGAGTGGTAATAATGTGTCATTTACTAATTATTATACGGTTGGTAGCAGTGCTGATAATACTGCGCCGATAGTATCGTGGACAGAGCCTGATGATGAAACTACTGATGTATCAACTTTGACTGATGGTATTAGAATTGCTTTTAATGAGGCATTGGATCCGACGACCGTAACATCAAGCTCATGGGCGGCAACACCTAGTGTTACAGTATCAACTATTTATGATCCATTTTTTCAAGGTATTGCTTTAGAATTTGATAATTCTGCTTTGCAAGGAAATACAGCCTATACGATAACTTTATTAGGTAATGTGATTAAAGATGGGGCTGGAAATTCTT
>MFXJ01000010.1:0-1680 GCA_001787465.1 Candidatus Peregrinibacteria bacterium RIFOXYB2_FULL_32_7
AGATCATAAAATTACTGAAAGTGAATCTAAGAAATATATAAAAAATATTTATACAGCTAGATCTCAGTATTTACATGCTGGAAGTTCTATGAATTTATCAAGTTATGATTTGCTTTATATTAAGAAGACGGAAATAGGAGTATTAAAATATGATATTAATTTTAAAATATCTGAAGACAAGAAAGACGAACCAATTGTTGTAAAAGGGGGATTTAAAGAATATACTACGAAAAACATATTGCCTTATTTGCATTGGTTTGAAAGATTAGTAAATAAATGTATTTCAAATTTTTTAGATGATTTAAGCTCCCAGCCTCCGCAAGAATGACAGAATGGATTTTTCATTGCTATTTTATAAATTCACGCATATAATTAAACTATACTTTATAAATAAGCGTAAAAATGTTAAATGTAGATGTTTTATATAAGGTTTTAGAAGATTCACAAAAAATTTCCGCAATAAATATTATTGAAAGAGAGGAATATTTTGATTTTTTGAAAAAGAATATTGATTCAAGGGTTATTAAGGTTGTAAGTGGATTCCGAAGAAGTGGTAAGTCTTTTTTGTTGAAACAATTAGTGGAATTTTTAAAGAATAAAAAGAAGATTAATGAAGAAAATATATTTTTTATTAATTTTGAACATGATTTACTATTTAGCCATCGAAATCTTGATGATTTAAGAAAATTATTTGAAATTTTTAAGGAAAATATTTGGAGAAAAGGGAAAATTTATATTTTTTTGGATGAAATACAGTTAGTAACAGGATGGGAAAGTCTTGTAAGAACACTTTATGAAGAAGGTCAGAATAATTTTGATATTTTTATTACTGGTTCAAATAGTTCACTTCTTTCAAGCGAATTTAGTTCTGCTTTATCAGGAAGAGTTATTGAAATGACAGTGTATCCATTTTCTTTTAATGAATTTTTGCTTTATAACAAGCTTTGTGTTCAAAAAGAAAAGGATTTCTATCAAAATAAAATTTTAGTAAAACAATTATTTAATGATTATTTTTTATATGGTGGGATTGTGGAAAGTTTTTCTTTGGAAAAAGAATTTAAGAAAAATTATTTTGAATCTTTGTTCCGTAAAGTGCTTTTGGATGACATTATCAAAAGATTTAAGGTGAGAGATGTTAGTGCTATTGAAAATTTATATAAATTTATAATTTCAGATATTGGATCTATTTTGAGTCCAAAAAATATAGAAATTTCGTTATCTAAAACTGGTTATAAGCTCTCTGTTCCAACTTTATATACATATATTGATTATTTGATAAAATCTTTTGCTTTATTTGAGCTGAAAAAATTTGATTGGAAGCTACATAGTGTTTTTGATGGCAGTTTTAAGTATTTTTTAGTGGATAATGGATTTCTTCGGGCATTGAATTTAAATAAAAGAGATATTAAAGAAAAACTTTTAGAAAATTTAGTTTTTATGCATTTAAAAAGGCAAGGATATGAAATTTATTATGGCAGAGATGATAAAGGTAAAGAAATTGATTTTTTGGTAAAAAATAAGACGAAATTTACAAAAATTCAAGTTACGTTAGAGCTTAATGCTAATAATTATGAGAGGGAATTAAATAATTTTGTTTTAGCCAGCAAACATAATATTAAAGGAGAAAATTTATTGCTTACTATGGAAGATAATGAAGAAAAAATTTCTTATAAAGGGATT
>MFXJ01000010.1:1730-16351 GCA_001787465.1 Candidatus Peregrinibacteria bacterium RIFOXYB2_FULL_32_7
GACCTAAAAGAAGGTAAAGGATTTCAAGGCACAGCTAAAGAGGTAGTAAAATGGTTAAAAAAATAATATAAAAATTGTAATTCCATCTTTAATTTATTAATATCTGATTACTAATAAAATTTTTTAAATATTAAGATTCCTATTTCCGCAGGAATGACAAACATTATGGATTTATACGCAGAAAATATCATGGACCATTACAAGAATCCGCGATTCAAAGGATCGCTTTCAAAGAAATCTGTATCTGTAACTCAAAAAGAAGCGAATCATAGTTGCGGAGATATTATGGAAATTGATTTAGAAATTCATGATGAAAATCTAAAAAATATCGCTTGGAGAGGAGAAGGTTGTGCAATCAGCCAATCTGCCATGTCAATTTTACTAGAAGAAATAAAAAACCTGCCTGTTTCTGAAATTTTAAAACTAAAAAAAGAAGATACTTATAAAATGCTTGGCGTTCCAATATCAGCCAGAAGATCAAAATGCGCTACCTTATCTTTACTCACTTTAAAAAATGCTATTTTGAAATATCAAAACAAAAACCTTTTGCATTTTGTGGATATTTTAGAATAAAGGTCTTTTCCAAGAATAAAATAAATCATTAATTCAAAATTTATAATTATTACGATCTCCAATCCCTATTTCAAAATTTATTCTAGTTTGTTATGATAAATATGTTTAATATTATTTATGCATTTAAAAATTTTTCAAAAATTCTCTTTCACCCTAATTGAAATAATTATTGTCATTACTTTGATTGGTATTTTAAGTAGTGCTGGATTTGGATCTTATAATAATTTCAAATATAGATTCTCATTTGAAGCTCAATATCAAGAACTTTTCGGCTATTTCCAAAATGCTAGACAAATGGCATTGACTGGGAAAAAACAAAAATATGAAGATTTAGGAATGAAAAATATTGAAAATTACGATATCTCTATTGTCAAAAATTCCGGAGATGTATATTTCAGAGGAATATTCAGCAATGAAGAAGTGGATTTAGGAGAAGAAATAGATTTGGCAAGTTTAAAAATTTCTAATCGATATAAAATTAATTTTCTTAATGGAAAAGGAGAAACCGCACCGTTTAATTCCATTTATAATTGTTCTATTGATTTTTATGTTGATAAAAATGGAGCTAAAATTTATGCCGATGGTGAAAAACCAGAAATAATTATTGAACTTCAAGACCTAAAAATTCCAGATCGCAAAAAAGGAATATATATAAATGCTCTATCTGGAATTGCAGAAGAAATTTAATTACGAACCTATAAGCACTTTATGTTAAAAAAATTTCTCCATCCCTCCGAAACTCTCCTTGAAATCATAATCGCTATTGTGATTATCGGCATTGGCGCGTCCGCATCAGTAGCCGTTATTTCCAGCGCAGTGATCGGTAATGAAGCCATAGAAACCCGATTAATTGCGATTAATCTTGCTAGAGAAGGACTAGAAGTTTTTATTAATCAAAGAAATACTAATATTGAAGCCGCGAATTATTTTGCCAATCCACAGTGCTGGAGATCTTTGGATATTAATGATTGCAATGCTTCATCAGATGATTTATGGGGATATGGCGCTGATTTTGTTGATTATACAGTCAATTTAAATCCAAGAATGATGATTTTTACAATAGAAAAAGCTGGAACGAATATCGATGACGGGATAACGCCTCCTGAAGAATTTAGATTATATAAAGACGGTGAATTTTACGTACAAGATATTAATTCTATGGAAACAAATTTTTATAGAGCGGTAAGAGTACAAGAATTAAACGAAAGCGATTTTGATGCCAGTCCGAATTTGAAATTTACAAAAGGAGAAATTCTTAAATTAACTGCTATTGTATATTTCAAAACTAGAACTGGATTTAGCAAGACGGAAACGTCTACTATTTTGAGCAATTAATTTTAAAAACAATTTGCAAAAACCATCCTACACCTTAATTGAACTAACTATAAGCATCGCTATACTTTCTACAGTAATTGTCGCGGCGATGACTGTATTTTCTAATGTTATTAATTCGCGTGAAAGATTAACAAAAGAAAACTTTTTATATAACGAAAGTCGTTTAATAATAGAACAATTAATTAAAGTCATTCAAGAAAATGCCATTGATTACAGTGAATATTATAATCAAAATGTCCTGCCTGTTGATAGAAATCAATTCGGCGCAAATTATAATATTTATGCCACTCGTTTTATTGATCCAACTGAGAACTGCAATAATTTAAACGCTGGCGAAAACACGCTTGATTCTTTAATATTTAATCAATCTTCAAGTGATTTAGGCGGTTGTTGTTATAAATCAAGCACCATGAGTTATTATCCCCTATCAGATCCGAAATGTAACGATGCTGACACTGAACCTACCAATGTTGGTAAAGATAAATGGTCAGGAGAAAACCCATATTCCGCCACTTCAAGATATAATGTCGATATTGATGATGCTAATGCTTTTTGTGATAACGATACTATTAGTGCAAGGAAATGCAAGGATCTAACTTCACCAGCAGAAATTTATGGAAATAATAAACTTTATTTAATTTCAACGGACGGCCTTGAAAAAACAATTTTTGTAAAAGAAAATGTTGAATATAAAGGCAAAAAAAGTTCGGTTATTTCTTTTGTGAAAATGGATGGAAGTGATAGTAATAATGATGCTTTGATTGATTCTTGGACTTGCAACAATTATTTTAACTGTACAAATACAAACAACACTCCAAACAAAGAAGATTTTGCAGATAATCATAGTGAAAGTGATCTTGCTGGATATTTTGATGATTTTATCCCGATTTCCCCTTTTGCTTTGAAAATTGAGGAATTGAAATTCTATATATCACCGACCGAAGATCCAAATCTAGCTTATGCAGAAGAAAATGCGCAAAAAAGACCATCAGTAACAATTATCATGAAAACAAGCCTTACTGACACAACCGGAATCATTGGAGGAGAAAACGTAAATCTAACTTTGCAAACAACAATTACGCCAAAATATGAAGAAATAAAAAGTTATCGAATAGAATAAACTTATTAATTTTAAAAACATGCCAAAAAATCAATCTATCTTTATCACAAAAATCTTTCACTTTTCTTCAGCGCATTTTCTCACCGATTACCACGGGAAATGCGAGAATTTACATGGACATAATTATAAACTTGAAATCACTGTCAAAGGCGATATGCAAAAAAATGGTATGGTAATTGATTTTGCTATTTTAAAAAAAATCGTCAAAGAAAATATCATTGAAAAACTTGATCACAAAAATTTAAATGATCTTTTCAAGAATCCCTCAGCCGAAAATATCTGTATTTGGATTTGGGAAGAATTAGAAAATAAATTCGACAAAAATATCAACCTGCACGAAATAAAATTATGGGAAACCGAAAATAATTGTGTTATATATAAAAAATAAAATTATGCAAGAAATCGAATTAAAAATCTTGGACATTGATAAAAAAAATTTAATCCAAAAGCTGAAATCAAAAAAAGCTGTCAAAACTTATAAAGGGCTAATGAAAATTGCATATTTTGACCAAGAAGATAGTAGGATCAAAAAAGCTGATGAACTCTTAAGACTTCGCGATATCGGCAATGGAAAAGTTGAAATCACTTATAAAAGTAGTCCGCAAATTAAAGATGGCTGTAAAGTTTACGACGAATTGGAAACTTTATCTGAAAATTTCGACATGCTCTGTGAAATTTTTGAAAAAGCTGGACTAAAAAAGACCATGTATTATGAAAAAAAACGTATTCAATATGAGTATAAAAATGTAAAATTCGAAATTGATACTTATCCAAAGATTCCAACTTGGGTCGAATTAGAAGTGAAAAATCCAAAAATAATAAAAGAAATCTTAAAAGAATTTGAATTACAAAATCACGAAACATCCAATCTAACCTGCACCAAGCTCTTTGAAATAAAATATCAAAAGGTGAAATTAAATGGATTAAAATTTTAAAAAATATTGCTTTTTTACCATATAAATGATATGTTACCCTCGTAATACTAAAAATATTCCCATGCAAACAACAATAAAAAGAACATTTACCTTGCCTTTAAAAACAGTAGAAATTTTAATTCAAGAAATTCCAAGCAGTCAAAGAAGCAAAATCGTAGCCGAAGCAATAGAGGAATATTTATTAAGGAAACAAAGAGAAGAAGCGTTGAAAATGCTTGATCAATTTGCCATGACCGTCAAACCAAAAACTAAACTTTCCGCAGTTGAATGGTTAAGAAAAGATCGAAGAAGCCATTAAATTTTAATCATGCAGACTTTTATTTTGGACAGTTCAATAATTATAAAAGGATTAAATGCTTATGAAGATAATTACGAAACAGCAAAAATAATTTTTGAAGATATTAAAAATAAAAAAATTGAAGTTTTATTGCCTGACTATTGGAAACATGAAGTTTTAAACTATATCTCCAGAGTATATGAAGCAGAAAAAGGATTTTATTTATTTAAATGGTTAGAATCGTTGCAATTTAAAGAAAAAAAACTTGATGATAATACCATTCAAAAAGTTATAAAAATAATAAAAACTTGCAAAGGAACTGCTTCTTATGATGCCACTTTTCATGCTATGGCCATAATCGAAAATGCAACTTTAATCACTGCTGATGAAAAACATTATAATAAAACCAAAAAATTAAAACACATAATACTTCTTAAGAATTATAAATAAAAAATAACAACTTAACAATTTAAATTATGTCAGAAAATAACCAGGTTTATAAAATTCGGCATTCCTGCGAGCATGTTTATGCTCAAGCTATCAAAGAACTTTATGGAGATGATATAGCCCTTGCTGTCGCTCATATTTCAGACGAAGGTTTTGCCAATGATGCAAAATGGAAGACCCCAATCTCAGAAGATGATTTACCTAAAATCGAGAAAAAAATGCAAGAAATCATATCTGCTAATTTGCCAATTGTCCGCAAAGAAATTTCTTTAGAAGAAGCCAAAAAACTTTTTAAAAATAATCCATTTAAATTGGAATGGGTAAATCAATGGGCTTCTCAAGATAAAACTCTTACAGTTTATCAAACAGGAGATACTTATATAGATCTTTGCAAAGGACCTCACGTCAAAAGCACAGGCGAAATTAAAGCATTTAAATTAACATCTATCGCAGGTGCATACTGGAGAGGAGATGTAAATAATGAAATGTTAACTAGAGTTTATGGAATCGCTTTCGAGAGCCCAAAAGAATTACGTAAATATCTTATGGCGCTAGAAGAAGCTAAAAAAAGAGATCATAGAAAGCTTGGGCAAGAACTCGATCTTTTTATGATGCATGAAAAAGTCGGCGCTGGTTTGCCAATGTGGTTACCAAAAGGAGCGATCATTGTCGAAGAATTGGAAAAACTCGCCAAAGAAATTGAACTTAAAGCTGAATATAAAAGAGTTCGCACTCCTCATATCGCCAAAGAGGAATTATATATTCAATCAGGACATTTACCTTATTACAAAGATTCAATGTTCCCGCCAATGGAACTTGATAATGAAAAATATTATCTCAAGGCCATGAACTGCCCGCATCATCACTTAATTTACGCTAATACTCCAAAAAGTTACCGTGATCTGCCTTTGCGGCTGGCTGAATATGGACATTGTTACCGTTATGAAGACAGCGGCGCTCTTTTCGGATTAATGCGCGTCAGATCCCTATGTATGAATGATGCTCATATTTATTGCGCACCTGAACAATTTAAAAGCGAGTTTCTAGCGGTAATTGATTTATATAAATACTATTTTAAATTATTTGGCATTGAAAAATTTGAAATGGAATTAAGTCTTCATAATAAAGAAGGACTTGGTAAAAAATATGTTAATGAACCAGAACTTTGGATCCAAACTGAACATGAAGTAAGAGAAGCGATGAAAGATTCGGGCGTTCCCTTCTCGGAAGTTGCGGGTGAAGCGGCTTTTTATGGACCAAAAATAGACGTTCAAATCTGGAGTGCAATTGGGAGAAAATTCACTTTAGCCACAAATCAATTAGACTTTGCTGTACCAAAAAGATTTAATTTAACTTATATTGATAAAGACGGACAAGAAAAAACTCCACTTTGTATTCATCGAGCTCCACTTTCAACTCACGAAAGATTCATCGGATTTTTGATCGAACATTTTGCTGGCGCTTTTCCAGCTTGGCTAGCTCCAATTCAAGTAATCATTCTTCCCGTTTCAGACAAACATTTAAAATATGCGGAAAAACTTTACCAAGAATTCAAAGATCAAAATATTCGAGTGGAAATAGATGACTGCAAAGAAACTCTTGGTAAAAAAATTAGGAATTCAGAAATGCAAAAAATTCCCTACATGCTTGTTGTTGGTGATAAAGAAATTGAAAGTCAATCAATCACCATCAGAGATTACAAAACCAAAGAACAAAAGACAGAAAAAATTGAAATTTTTACAAAAAACATTTTGGAAAAAATTGAAAAACGCGCATTGTAGAGACACATTGCAATGTGTCTCTACATGCGTGTTATTTTATCGCCTTATTATAAGTCTCCAATCCCAAATCATCAACCAAAGCCTGTCCTTTTTCATCTTTAACAAAATGAGTTAAAGGCATACCTTGATAATTTTGCATAACTTCTCGCTTCAAAGCTTCTTTATTTGTTTTTCCAGCTCTAAAAGCTGATACAATTTCAGCTCCGCCAGCTTCATGCCCCCACGTTGTCTGCATATATTGTTCTTCTTCACTGCTATCGCCTAATACTCCAAGCCCAATACCATATTCTATCATTTTTTTTCTAGCCGCCAAAACTCCTTTATGACCTTTTCCGGCTCTAGCGTAAGCTTTGAATCCCTCAAATATAGCGTATCTATAAGCTCCAAGCTGAATTGATGGCGGCATAACTGATTTCACATTAAGCTCATCTCTCCAATAACCAGGCTTTGTTTCTGCTGTTTGTATCGGATTATTTGCTGAATCAAGCACAACTTTTCCCCCCTCATTTTTAAAAGATTCTTCAAATATATATCTATCTATATTCACAAATTTAAGCAAAATTTTCTCAAAATATTTATCATCCATCATGCCGCTATAAAAAATCAATTGCTTATAACAGTTTGAAATACAGTTCGTAGAGATTTTATCAGAAGCATCCTCACGTCTATTCATGCCAGTTTTGAAATCTCTCTCAGTAATATGCCACAAGATCTCCTCTGACCAATCAGGATCAGCCGGTCCTTTAAATCGTCCAAAAGCTTTATTAAGCCGTTCAGCGGCTTTATCAGATTCGCAAAGTCGATCACCGGACATCCACCATTGCCAAATTAAATAATCTGGATATTGAGCATTACCATGTGCGAATGGCTTAAGCGCGCAAATAAATTCTAATTCTGTTTGATAGTGATAACCTTTTTCTTCCATATATCTAGCAATTCTCTCAGGCGGCTTAAACTCTACTCTTTTTTTATCCTGATCAATCACATTCATCGCGTTTTCAATCGGTGGGAAATCGTTTAATTTTTCTTGAGAAAGCGTCATTAATGTATCTTCAGTTAAAATCCCTAATTCATAACCTTTATAGAAATAATAAAAACATTTCTGCGGAGTTGATTTGCCGTCATCAATCGAGTATCGAAAAGCGCCTTCATAATGCATACTATCAACCCACGGCGGACGCTGACCTGAATGTATCGCATGTTCAATTTTCTCCACGCCTTCTTCCCATATAAACATTTGATTTTGCTCAGCTCGAACTAGATCTTTAAATTCATTTGCCTTGCTCAAATATTTTGATTTTGCAGTTTTTCTAAGTTCTACGGTAGCATTCTTACCATAACGTTTATTATAAGCATATTCAGCTTGAGTTTGACTATAGATTCTGGCACCAAGAGTCTGTTCAATTGCTTGCCAAACAGCTTTGTGCCCAAAATTTAAATCACCAATATGTTCAGCTTTATACTCCAATATAGCTTTTAACTGAAATTCATCACGACAATCCCACAAAAGATCTTGAACCTCACCTTCATCCATTCCTTTAAACATCTCCATCCACTCATGAACCTTGCCATTTTCATCAGATTGAACTTTTGCTCTTTGTTTGCTTCCGTACGCGCTTGATCCTCCAATGTCTCCACCAACAGTATGCGCTCGGAAATTATCAAGAGTTTCATGATCTTCTTTTACATGTTGCCAAGCCTCAGAAAAAATCTTTCCGCAAGTATGAATAGATAAAAATCTGGTATTAACCCATAAATCTTTAAAAAACGGGACATCAGGAATAGAAATCGCTTCAAAATTTTCTATTTGCTCATCAATTTTCTTCAAAAAACTAATCGGCGTATTAAATTCTTTTTCAAAATTTTTAAAGGCAGAAATTATAACCGGATCATTTGAATTTGCGTCAAAAGCATTTAATCTATTTTTTATAGCCTCAAGATCATCTCCAGCCTTATCAAAATTACTCGAATCATATTTAGCACCAGCTTCTTTTATTCTTTGTTTTAATCTATCTAAATTCAAATAATATAACTTTTTCACGTCAGAACCTGATTTTACTTTTTCCAAAATTCGATTAATTTCCGCCAACATATCAGCTTTTTTCTCAGCTGGACTTTTATCTTTTTCTGGTTTTTTCTCTTCTGGCTCATCATCGTCTAAACCAGCTTTAGCTCCAGCTAGAATTGATTTGCCGTTAGCGCCATTTTGATGATTCGCCGCAATTCGAGAAAGTTTGTCTGAAACTTCATTTTGTTTTCGAAAAATATCAAAATCAATATTATTTCTCTCACATATTTTTCTAAATAAATTTATGATTTCTCCATATTCTGTACTATAATTTCGGCCTGTATTAATAGCTTCCTGCGCATCTATTTCTTTTATAATTCCTCTCCTTCTTACTGCTTGTGCTGAGACATCTTCTACCTGCGGATTTGAAATCCCATAAAAAACATTAAACAAATTTTCCAATTGTCCAAATTCATTATCAACAATCACCTCATCCGCACGTTTTTCAAATTCATCTTTCATTTGATCTTGCCTGACATGATGCAATTCTTCACTTAAAAAATCAGCTAACATCGCATCAACTTCTTGTTTATCAGTATCCAAATTTAATTTTCGTGCTTTCAAAACCTCTTCATAATCCTCAAAAACAATAATTTCATAGCCAGTATCATCCTGATTCGGCATTTGAAATCCAAGCGGAGATGAAGCATTAATAGCCGCCTCCGCACGATTAACATCCTTGATTCGTTGAGTAGTTGAATTATTATAAGCACCCTCGATCCCCAGATGTTTTTTCAAAGCTAGAGACAAACTATTTCTATTTTGAAAACGAATTTTGATACTAGCGGAATCACTTTCAATTTTAGAAACTAAAGCCTGAGTTTCATGACCACGCTGACAGAAATCATATTTATGATCTTTAGCTTTCTTAACTTCTTTTGATTTTTTCAAAATATTTCTTGCATTTTCTTTTCTTTTATATAATTGAAAAATTCCCGCATATTTTTCCAAAGCATTTGAATCATCAGAATTTGAATCTTGAATCTCTTTAAATTTTTTAAAAAATAATTTGGAACGCTCAGCGGGATCAGTAGTCGCCATTATACGTTTTTTAAAATTTTCCGGCTTTTCTAACGCAGCTTCATAAGTTAAACCTATCAAACCTTTTCTTCTCGCTTCAATAAAACTTTTGCTAGTACTTACCGCTCTAGCTTCCAAATCCTGCCTAACCTTCTCACCCTGAGAATTATTATCAGCTATTGCTTTAGACATAAACGCAATAGCCTGACCTTTATCTTCACCAAAATCTTTATCCAAATCAACTCCCATTTTTTTAAATCTCTCTTTATTTTGCTCAATTAAATTTCTTCTCCACATTCTTTTTATTACCTCTTCTTGAGAATCATCGCTCTCTTTTATTTCTGTTTGCTTAAGTTCTGATTGCAATTTTTCAAAATATAAAATCCCTTTATCTTCCTCACTTAAATCCATTTCATCAGTAATAGCGTCAAGAGCTCTTAATTGTTTTTGAATCACTAATTCCTGTTTTCTAACTTCATCTATTTCCGCATCCATATTTTTCAAAAACCCTCTACTCCTTTTCCATTCATCAGCATCTTGTATGAGACCTTGTTGATAATCATGCAAAGACCTATCAAATTTTTGTAAATTTAATCTAACTTTATCCGCATCAATTTCTCCTTCAATCGGTTCTATAGCTCCATCAAAAATTCCTCTCATCCTTTGAATAAATCCGTCTGCATCATCAACTTGAGAAACTGCAAAAGAATCTTTAATTTGTTTAAGAAGACCTGAAATTTTTTGCGATTCAAGAGATTTCAAAAATAATTTATATTGTTTTTTGATATCATCTGGATCCGTTATTCCTTCAATTTGTTTTACGAATATTTCCGCATTTGGCAAAATATATTGTTGCAACAAACTTCTAACATTATCATAATGTCTACCTCTTCCTGAATCGCTATAATTTTTAATACTACCTAAAAATTTATCAGAATCAAAAGCAACACCATCAAACGAATCTTCATTAATAAATTCACTAATATCTTGATATCGCTCTTTAAATTCTGAAATCACCTCGCTATCTCCTTCCGTCAAATCTAGCTCTTGAAGCAAAGCTCCAAAACGTTGATTTAACTCTTCTCTTGAACTTGATTCTCTGCAAGACAAACCAAATTTAAAAATATCTTGCATTAAAGAAGGAGTATCACTATCAAAACTGATTTGATCAGGATCTAAATATTTCGCTTCAGGCCTATAAGTTAACTTTTCAAGCAATTCACTAGAAAATTTCTTGCTATCATCTACCTCTTGCTCTTTTCTTCTAGCTAAAGATAATTTTTTTCGTTCAAGTTTATCACGTTCTTTTCCTAAATTTTCACGTAAACTAGGAATATCCTTTTTTGACAAAGTCTGTCTTCCTGAAGTTAATTGTTGAAATTCTTTATCTAAATTCTGCCTTGTAAGTCCAGCCATAAAAGCAGTTTTTTTATCCAAAGAAATTACGCTTGGCTTCTTTCCTTTTGCTTTTTTAACCGCTTCAAGATTTTGTATCGCGGCAATTATACCCATTTCAAGTTTAACTTTTATATCTTTGCCCAAAGTTTCCGCATCAATTTCTTTTGCGGACATCGCATCTCTTATGTGTCCAAAATTTGCCAAATCAACTCTTTCAGCTAATAATTCATTATATCCGTCACGATGAAGAACTCCTTCATAAGTAACTCCAATAATTTCATTTTCCTGCAAGTAATATTGCATAGCGAGTGGAAAAGCTTGAACGCTAGCTGGCCCATTGCTTATATCTTTTTTTGCCAAATCTTTTAAATCAGCTCTAACATCATTAGGAAAAGCTCGCAAATATTTCATAAATTTTCTAATATGCTCGGATGGTAATAAATTTTCTAAAAAATCTGCCACATGATCTTCAAAATCCCCCCATCTCTCTTGAAGCTCCATAGTAGTCGGAAATTCTTCTTTAACTCGCTTCTCAAAAGCTATATCTTCCTTTAATAATTTAAAATATTGTCCAACAGAATAAATTTCAGGTATTTTAACTTCTTCTCCTAGATTCTTGCCTTTCAAAACCGTAGCTAATTGATCTCTAATTTTTTGAATTTCAGAAAAAACCTTATTCCAATCTGCTTTTTCATACACACTGTCATACACATATCTAATCTTCCATCCCTCATGATCTGGATATGGAATCTTTCTAAAATCACTTGCCGTAAATTGGCGCAAAAACCTTTTCTCACTTTCTCCAAATTCCTGCCCTCTCTCAATCCTAGCAACAAAAGAATCAAAATAACTTTTTAATATCATATTTTCCTGAATTTGCTCTCCTTTTCCTTTCTGCTCTAGCATTTCAAAAACTTTTTGCTCCTCTTCAGTTCTTATTTTCCCCTCCAAAATCTCATATATTTTCTTCTCCATCTTATCTAAATTTTCATTAGCCATTCCTCCATCTTCTGTAACCGCAAAAACCATTCTTTTTTCTCCAAAAGAAAATTTATTAGCAAACCAATTTTTTATGTGTTCTAAACTCATTAAAAGACATATAATAATCTTTATATTTTATCATATTTTGAAAGAACTGAGAATTGTAAACTTAAGAACTGAGGGCTTAGAATTATAGTTTTTGATGGATTTTTTTAGAGAAATGTGGTCTAGATAAAATTTTTAATAAAAAATTTGACAAAAAGAGAAAAAGATATTATTTTGTCCATGTTATTTAATTAAAAAAATATTTTATGGAAACAGTAGCAAATGATAACATTCCCACAAATGATCCCTTAAATTTAACCCCAGAAGTATTACCACAAGTTGAGCCAATAAGATTAAGAATAGGAATAGGAATAGAGGGGACTGATCATGAAGATAATATTTTTATATTAGATGATCCTGTTTGTGGAGACTAAGAATTGAAAAATTATATTAGAATTAAATAGTATTTTTTTAGTCATATTAATTATGTCACTTGGAGAATACAGATTAATTGATAATAATCATGATGATATATTACGATTTGCCATAACTGCTTTTACAGATAATCCTTTGTTAATTCAAACAATTGAACTTAGGCACATTATTGGTTTTAATGTAAAAATTGGATTAGTAACAAATCCTTATCAATATTTTTTAAATATTGATAACAATGACACTGATCGAACAGATTCCAATTATCATTTTTTATATGAAACTTTATTTGCGAGTGCTATAAAATATACATTTCCTGATAGGAAAAATTATAATCAAAATAATTATCCTCAACATTATTTCCCAATTTTTTTTGAAAATATCAATGATCTTTCTTTATTTCTAAAATCTTTAATAGAGGGAGTAAGAAATTAATTTTAATTTATTATCTTAAAAAATATATATTTTTTACGACCCTCCTGTCGCCGCAGGCGCTTCATCTACTAACTTCAAATGATCACCATCTGCCTCAGTTTTCTTCCCAGCTGGAAGAACAACTTTTATAGTTACCCCATCTTTATTTTTGTATTCTATCTTCTTTATTTTCTTTCCACTTCCATCATCTTCTTCTATCGCTTTAGCTCCTTGTTGCTGACAAGCTGTTTCTGCTCTAGTCATCTCTATTTCAGTTTTTGCAACTGTATTTTGGATATGTGAAGCTCCAGCTGAAGCTTCATGAGCCGCAGTAAATACTGTTTTTGCGTTATCATAAGCAGGACCACTTAATTTATCTCCAGCCTTACTTGAATCAAGCATAGTTTTCATCATTTCTAATGTCGGCACAACTTTTTTAACATCTCCTTCAGCAATTTTATTAAGCGCTGTAATTTCAGCGTCACTTAATTCCGCACCAAGATTATCAATTGCTTGAACAATTTTATTTGCTTCATCTTTCTTCTGATCTGCCGTCATCCCTTCCAAACCTTTACCTTCTGCTACCTGAAAAAATGTATCCTTAAAGTGCTCTTTATTTCCAATTGTCAAATCATTATGCTTATCTTTTATATCAGCTTGAATAGCTTTTGTCCTTTCTTCTTCTGCATTTACCTGACTCGCCTTACCATTATACCAAGTTTCAATATCCTCTTTTTTAACATTTCCATTCATTGTTTCTATTAAATCTGCCGCGCCTTTCTTATATTCATCAGATACATTCTGTCCATTACTCAAAGCCGCTACAGCCGCAAGCAAAGCAACCATTTGTCCTTGATCATTATGAGCATAATCTAAAGCTTTTAATTTATTTATATCTGTTACGCTCATACCAGATTCTGTAAATCCTTTTTCATATCTAGTTATCAATTCTTTTGCGAATTTATCCCTATTAGCGCCTTCATCTTTTGAATGCAAAAATTGATATGGATTTTCTTTTACTAACTGATTTGCATCATTAAAGTTTTTTATATTTTGTATTCTTTCATTTAAAGGTACTTTTTGATCTTGTTGTTTCTTAGCTTTTTGATTAGCTTCAAATTGATGTGGATTAAGGAATGTCTCATAAGCATCAAAAAGGCTTACCCCCTTCTCATCTCCTTCTCCAGCATAATATGGAATAGTAGTAGCATGTAGTGGCGCTTTGCCAATATAAGTACCCCAATCTTTTACCGCGCCCCAGATCCTATTCGTAAACGCACTAGTCATAGTGTCCTTGGTCGCCCATTCAATTCCTTTATAAAGCACCACTACAATAATCAAATGAAAAGCAATCTGTCTAACGTCATTAAAATTACTGAAAACACCAGCGGTTTTAACCATCACCCTCATACTTGAATATTGACCGCTTAAATTAATTTCACTTGATTCAGCCAGCGCCCAAGTATTTTTTTCTCCTCCTTCAGCTTGTTCTTGCTGAGCCCTCTGTTCATCTACCACCTGATCTCCTGTTTGAAGAATTGTTGATTCAGAAGATGACTGCTGAACCGTCTGTTCGTCTATCACCTGATCTTCTCTAGTAATTTTATTAAATTGATAAATAAGCAAAAATCCAAGCGTAGTCACTAAAGCTACTTTTACTGGAATAAACGCGTAATCCACAAATTTCTTAATTCCCAAACCGCCGATTTCAGATTGAATTCCTGCAAATCCTTCCAAAGCCGTTGCTAAAGCAATCACTGGAGACAAACACATAAACGCCCAAATAAACACCGCT
>MFXJ01000010.1:16431-20753 GCA_001787465.1 Candidatus Peregrinibacteria bacterium RIFOXYB2_FULL_32_7
GTTGATTTAATATCAATCACCTTATCCCAATCTGTTTTGCCAGTATTAGAAGTATCTAATAAAGCCTGAAAATCTATCAAAATATCTGTTGGCACTTGACATTCTACCTCATTACCATCTTCATCTTTAGTAGAATAACCCATAACAGTTCCTTGTAAATCAGGATTCGGCGTCTCTCTCATGTAAAATTGTTGTTTAGAACTAGCATTTTTGAATTGTTCCGCACTTACTCCAATAATTTCTCTATAACAATTATACGAACCATAATTTTTAATAATATCAGCCGGCAAAGCAAATATTCCGGTTGTTAGTACATTAGCAACGTCTATGACCACTTTCCCACCAAAATACGAAAAATTAACCAAAATCACTGCCAATACAAATTTCTTCAAAGCTTTCTTAAATTCCAAAGCATCGCCACCGCCAATATTAATTCCAGTAACATTATAAAGTGCGATAACTAATAAAACGACAACAAAAGCAATATTCACTAAATTACGAATCATTCTCCAGGTATTCAATAATACCTCTTCAATTCCTCCACCGAAAAGAAATTCATTATCCATAAACAGCCCAATAAACACCAAACAAACCCAAATCATCGGATAAACAATATAAATACTCAAAGAAAGAACTGAAGTTACTCTTCGTAGCATGTCTGTCCAAGTTGAATTAGGCGCATCAGCCGCAAACGCAAGATCAGGCAGTAGTAATATCAAAATCAGTAAAACCAACAATATAATCCCCCGAGAATGTCTCCTAATAAAATTCATTAATTTATAATTTATAATTTATAATTTATAATTTTCCTCTCTAAAACTCCATTATCAATCCTCCTCCCAAAACAGCCAATATCCCTCCTCCTGTCAAAAGTGGCTTTCCGACTTTCCACAAAAAACTTCCGTTGTCGCCTTTGCTTGCAGTAACAGTCGTATCTATATTTGCATTTGGATCGACATTTTCTTTCCCTTTTTCTTGTTCATTTTCTGTTTCCGCCCACCTTCTTTTTGCGCCAATTCTATCCGGCCTTCTTCCCTTACCAGGATAAAGATTTCGTTTAGTTAAAGCTTCTTCACTATTCAAATCTTCTTCCATAATTCGAGCAACAGGTTGAATAACAGTTCCTCTATTTTGATTTTTAAAAGATTTTTCAATAAATTCTTGATTGGCATTTCCTAAATTTTCATAATTTTCATAATTTTCAAAAGACACTTCCGTAATAATAGCTCCTTCCAAAGCAGGATTTTTTTGGATCCCTAAATTCAAAGGCTGATTTAAATTTTCACTTCCACCACTCCCTTCCATCACCTTTTTATATCTCTGATAATCTTCCATCAACATTTGATTTTCCCGATCGCTTGGCTCTCCTTTTTTAGCAATTAAATTTTTATTTCCAGAATCTTTTCCTTCAGCTCGTACAGACGCATTGCTATGCGTCTCCTCCTCAAAAGCCTTGCTCTCCCTCTCCTCATTCAAAGCCTTGCTCTCCCTCTCCTCCTCAAAAGCCTTGCTCTCCCTCTCCTCTTCTAAAGCATTGCCTTGCATCTCCAAAGCATTGTTATGTGTCTCCTCCAAAGCATTGCCCGTCTCCTTTCCCTCTTCAAAAGCATTGCTATGCGTCATCTCCTCCTCCTCAATCGCCCCAAATTCCGCCTCCTTCAATCCTGTTTCTGAAATAATTTTTTCTGAAATTTCAAAATTCTCTCCTCCCTGCCCTTCCAAAACAAAAACCTCTTCTCCACTTTCATATGCAATCTGTTTAATTTCGAAATATTCAACATTTTCCTCCGCCAGGATCATCGCCTCTTCTTCAGATACTCCTTCCTTTTTATATTTCTCAACTAAAACTTTTATCTTAATATCCTTATTTAATAAAACTTTCGAATCGCGGACTTCACCTTTATCCTCCTCATCTTCTTTTTTTTCTGTATTTAAATTTAAAATATTCTCTTTCAAATCTTTTCCATAAACTCCATTTAATTTTGATCGCAACGCTGGATCATTTTTCAAATCTCTTAAAGTCTCAAAAGTTGATAATCCTGTTAAAGATTGATGTTTATAATAATCAGTAAAAAATTCTTCAATTTTCTCAATAGTTAAATCAAGAATTTCAAATTTTCTATCACTGCTAAAAATCGGATTGGATCGCAAATCAAATTGCCCGTCAAAAGTTTCAATTTGACCGTTATCCCACAAAACACGTTTCACATCTTTTTTAAATTTCTCTTCTCCAACTTCAAAACTATTCAAAACCTCTACTTTCTTATCATTAGGCACAGCAATTTCGCCTTTTAAAAGTTTCTCTTTTTCTTCCTTGCTAAAGCTACTAATATATCCCTCGCGTTTTAAATGCTCCAGGTATAAAGCTTGCAGTGCAGGAATTAATAATTGCCCAAGAATGTACTTTTTATCCATATTTTTAACTGTCATTCCCGACTCCACGTATTTATACGTTAGTGCAAAAAAATATTTGGCATCGGGAATCTAAATTTTTAAATAAATATTATATTTTTTCTTTTTTTCATTCTCCTTTATCCTTTGTCCTTTTATCTCACTCCAAATTCTTCCTTCTTATCTTTTGGCAAAAACTTCATACAAGCATTAGCGGTTTTAGAAAGTCTTTCCGTGCTCCATCTGCTTGGATATCTTCCATAATTCACTAAATTAATTATTGTTTGTACAATTTCTTTTTCTTTTGCTTTGCCATCTTCTGAATTATTTTCTAAAACCTCACTCCAATCTAATTCTTCTTTTGAATAACTTAATTCCAAAAATCTGATCATTTCTTCTTTAGTCAAATCATTAGAATCTTCCTGTCCATCCGCTGTTTTCTTATACCAATCATTCAACTGTTCAAAACTTACTATATTTTTCGCATTATCTTCAGCCTTCGAAACTGCTCTGATTAATTTCGTATTCATCAAAATTCCCTTATCATTATCTCGAAACTTTCTTCTCCCAAGAATCATTAATCCAATCTGCTGTCCTTCACTAACATTCAAATTTTCTCCTTTCTTGCGCTTATCAAAATCTCTATCAAGCCATTTCGCCATCTTCACTCCTTCTGTTCCATAAAACCAAGTCGGCTCATCTAAATCTCTATTAAATCTATCTTTTGCATATTTAGCCAAACCGAATCCGCCTCCAAGATACATCATGTTGGAACTTACTGTTTTATAAGCAGTATCCCAATCTTTTCCAATAATCCCTGAACTTACCAAACTAGATATTGAAGCAATGGCATTAACAGCCACGGTTGTAATTCCTGCATATCCAACAAGCATATTTACAAGTCCACTCAAAGTGCAATATTTCATCAATTTATTTCGGCATTTAAAAACCGTATCCTGCCCAAGATCAGCGCCAGTTTCATAAGACATACGAACACCAACTTTATATTTTTGTTTATATTGTTTAACAAGTTCAGCAAATTTTTGGATTTTTTCCGCTTCAGAAATATCTTTATTATTCATAATATCATTAAGCGCCATATTAAATGCAACTATATCATTAGGATCCATGCTCAAAGATAATTGTGAAAGTTGATCGTAAGTATTAGCCGCACTAATTTTTTCCGCATCTTTTCGTAAGGAATTAATTTCTCCTTTATATTTCCTCAAAATCTCTTTTAAATTTTTTAAATTATCCCCCTGATTCACAAATAAATTTTGAATCAAAATAGAATCTATTTCTTGTTTTAACTCATATAAACCGACCTTCTCTGACAAATTTCTTAAATCCTGCAAATCCTGCCTCATTTTTTCAGAATTATATTGAAAATTACCATCACCTTTATCGGCTTTTCTTAAATACTGCACAATTGATTCATATTTTTTTACGCACTCATTTTGCACAAGCACATTTTCAATATCATTTAATCCGCTAACAACTTCTCTTCTGCCACTCATTATCGCCAAACCCAAATCTCCAATATTTATCCTTAGAGTCAAAAATTCTTTAATGGTCTTTGCCCTCTCCTCTGGCGACAACTTTTGCAAATTCAAATTCGCCCGTAACAACAAAGCATTAAAATACGCTCCATATTCTTTATCTTTCAAAATTTGCTCAACCTCAGCTAAAGTTGGATTTGAAAGATTATTTAAAGCGTTTTTAACTTCTTGATAACCAACTTGAAGACGTGAAACCTTATCATATAAATTAGCAACAAAATCAGTCTGAACTCCAATTGCTTTAAATAAATTAATCTGCGCATTTAAATCAAATAAAGTTTGCGGTAAATTTTTCCCTTTATAAAAAACATTTTCAAATGGATTGCTATTTGCTCTTTTTGACATCAAAAATATCTGTTCAATTGAATCAAA
>MFXJ01000011.1:0-10401 GCA_001787465.1 Candidatus Peregrinibacteria bacterium RIFOXYB2_FULL_32_7
TTTCATGATACGCAGTAAATATTACAAAAACAAAAACAGTCTACCTCAAAATCAAAATTTTTAAAACCCTTCCTTATTTATAAGCCGAGTTCTGTATGATATTTACGAGCCCTAATATGATCATCTATCTAAATTTCATATTGCTATGAAATTTTAGCGGTGGAGAAGTTTGCGGGTCTAAGATTTTGCCCCGATATTCAAATCTTCCCATTCCACCTTGCAGCCTGTAGAGTTTACCGACAATTCTAAAACAAATTGCTTTAAAATGTCCCTGCTTAAAGCCGGGCTTTTCACCTTTTGTCCTTCTACGCATAAAGCTTCGAAGGACTAGTATAGTCTCTGTGGCACTGGTCCTCATTCTAAGTTTTAGGCTTAGAAGGATGGGCGTTACCCACTACAGCATCTTAAAAGCTGCTCGGACTTTCCTCCCTGCCAAATAAATTGGCAAAGCGATCATTTAAATAAAGAAGGGAAGTAAATTATAGCAAAAAATAAAAAAAAATACAGAAGAAATTGCTTAAACCTCTATTTATCATATACCGCCACACATTTATTATCTTTACATTCAAGTTCTTCATAAAACGCACATCTATATACGCAATCGCTTTCAAAATTATTAACTAATTCATCAATCCGTTCTTTTTCATCTTTATTAACATATTCATTACATCCAAACGGACATTTTTGCGTAACTCGTGCGCAATCTTCTTTCACTTCGCAATAATTCGCTTTTTCGATTTCAGTTCTTATATCAAAAGCGGCTCCTGATTCGACATCTACCTGAGAATCAATTAGGTCATCTGGCTCATTTAAGTCCAATTGCTCATTTTTATCAGCACAAGCAGGGAGAATGAACGTAAAAAATAAAAGGGAGATAAATATTTTTTTCATATACAAATATAAAGATATAAAAATTAAATTTTAAGAAAATTTTTTCTTTTTTCTACCTCAAATTTTTCAATCGCATATCTAAGCATTGTTCTTGGCATATCTTTATAATACTTTTTTAAAAAATTTTCTTCAACTTTAAGATCTTTTTTCCCAATTTCTCTAAGCATCCATCCGCTCGCTTTATGAATCAAATCGTGTTTATCTTTTAACAACAATTTTACAATATTTAAACAATCTTCGAAGTCATTGGTTTTAATAAAAGTATATGTAGCTAGAATGGCAATCCTTTTTTCCCAAAGATTTTCTGACTGAGCTAATTGATATAAAATTTTCCGATCATGATTTAAAAGAAAATTTCCTAAAATTTTTGGTGCTGATAAATCAACTAAATCCCAATTATTAATATTTTTTGTATTTTTGAGATAAAAATCTATTAATTTTTTTTGCAATTGTTCCCTGTCCTCCGTAGCTTTAGCGAAGGAGGAATCTTTTTTCGCTCTTTGATACTGATCAACTAAGATAAAAAGAGCGGTTAATCTTTCTTCATGAATTTTTGAATTTAAAAGTTTTTGTAAATCTTTTAAATCTAAATTCTGATATTTTTTAGCAATTTTTCTCTGTTCCGGAACAATTATTCCAAGAAAAATATCTCCTTCTCCATATTCTCCTTTTCCTGTTTTAAAAAATCCAGCCAAAATTTTAGCTTTTTCAGGATTAGCAAGTTTTTTAAAATCGGATTGTAAATTTTTTAACATTTTTTTTTAAAATTCAGGTTTCCCAATTTCTTTTTTATATTTCTGAATTTTTTTCCTGTAATTTTCATCCTTCATTAATTCCATCACTAAAGATAAATCATGAATCAAGTCTTTTGAATTTTCAGCACCAACCGCAATTCTCCAACCATATGGCGAAATTCCAACTTTAACTTTATTTTCTTCTGACATAAACCTATGAACCATAAACCAAGAATTTTGAATAAGCGTATGCATTTTACCTAAACTCACTCCCAGTCCGATAAATGATTGCAAGGCAATAATATCCCCGAAAGCTTCTGAGGCTTGTAAAGCTTCTTTTTGATTTTTTCCAATTTTTTTCTCATTAAGTTCAAAATATAAAATTGAGCCATAGCCTTCACCAGTATAATATTTATCAGCAGATTTTTTGAAAGGAGCAAGTCCTGGATAATTCACGAATTTTACACAAGAATGTTTTTGTAAAAATTCAGCAATTTCTAAAGCTGTTTTTGATTGTTCTCTCACTCGACTATAAAGCGTTGGAATACCATGATGAAGCACAGCATCAGCATCTATTCCAGACATATTATAACCCATATCTTTTTGAAAAATAAGCATTTGAGAAAATTCTTTCCAGTCGATTAAAGAACAATAACCCCAACAAACGCCATCAAGTCCGCCTGTAAAATGTTTAGTGCCACTATGAACAATACGCAAAATTTTATGAGGATCCCCTTTGACAATCTCGACTGGTTTTTGAATAATCGGACTGGCAAAAGTATTATCAATAATCAATTCTTTTATCCCATATTTCACAGCTAAATCATAAATTTTCGGCAAATCAATCATCATCATGGTCGGATTAGCCGGACTTTCGCAATAAAGTTTGTAAGGTTTATATTTTTTTATATCCTCCTCCAGTTTTTGAGGATCCAAAAAATCTGAAGAAATTGATTTAATATTATATTTTGAAAAAATATGTTCATGAGCGGCTCTAGTACAATCATAAATTGGAGAAGAATGAAGTATGACCCCATCTTTTGGAAGGTTAAAAAGCACGGCCAAATGAGATGCTGAAACTCCAGATGGAGTAACAACGCCTCCAGGAACTCTTTCTAAATAAGAAATAATTGCCGCTAATTTTTCATTTTGAGGAAGGCCGACTCTAGCATATAAATTTTTCGCTCCAAAAGGATATCCTGAAACTTTTTTCTTTTTTGCAATTTTTTCAAAATCCGTAATACTCTGGAAACCAAATCCACCAATTTCAAGCGATGGAAATTCAAAAGTTGCAGTTTTTTGATCATAATTATGAAGCGGCGCTCGAGAAAATTCTCCTTTTTCCCATAGAATTTCATTTGAATCTAATTTACATTCTCCATCGTATTGAGGACCAATCACGCACATAGTTTGATCCGAATATTTATAAGAAACTTTTTGGCGCTTGTTAAACATTTTTAATAAAAATTATAAATTAATAATTAAAAAACCTTATTTATATTAGCAAAATTTAAGGTTTTAAAAACATATAATTTTTTATTAATTTTGCAATTCTTTTATTTGATAAGTTATTGGGAAAATTTTCACTTTAATTTCTAATTCTTCAAAAAGCTCTTCAGATTTAATTTCCAAATCATATTTATTCTGAAGATTAAGCCAAAATTCTGCTGAATTTCCAAAATACTTTGATAGTCTTAATGCGCTATCTACACTAATTGACCTCAATCCATGGACAATTTCATTAATTCGTATTGGCGGCACATGAATATCTTTTGCCAAACGATATTGACTAATATTTAATGGTTTCAAAAACTCTTCCATTAATATTTCACCAGGATGAATTGGAGGAAAATTTTTAATCATAAAGGCAATTTTAATAATAACGCGTTACGTTAATAAAGTCAATTATTTTTTAAACAAAAAGCCTGACAAGTCTTATTTCGTCATAAGTAAATTTTCCGTTTAAATGTTCGTAAATTGGAGTTAATTTAGTTTCTTTTACTTCTTCAAAAGCATTTTTTATTGGTTCAAAAATTTTATCCTTTGGTTTTAAATATTCAATATCAATATCCTCACAGGCTTGAATCAATTTTTCTAAATGACTTACAATAGTATTATTTGTCATGCCGCGTTTTTTAGCAATTTCTTCTATAGAAAGTTTTTGATTTACTAATTTTTTTGTTTCCTCATAAGTTGATCCTGGCCTTTTAATATTGCGAGCTTTATCTCGAAATTTAAAATTACTAACATTTTTCTCCGCAAGATTATTTTTTTGGCAATAATCTCTGATCACTCCCATAAATTTTTCCCCAAAATTCTTTAATTTTTCCTCTCCCACTCCAAATATTTTTCCAAAATTCTCATCATTCTGAGGGAAATAATAAGACATTTCCTGCAAAGATTTATCTCCAAAAATTACAAAAGGCGGAACTCCATTTTCATCAGCAATTTCTTTTCGTAAATTACGAAGTCTTTCAAATAAAATTCTTTCATAATCAAATATTTGTTTTTGCTCGACTTCTTTTATTTCAATTTTTTGTCTGGCTTCATTTAACATAATTTTTTCAGGATTTTTTAAAAATTCTCGTCCTTTTAAAGTAACTGAAAGAGTTGGATAATCTCCATCATTTTTTTGTATTAAACCTTTTTGAATTAAATTTTGAATAATATCTTTCAATTCCGTACGACTAAAATCATTTACAATTCCAAAAACTGAAAGTTCATTATGCCTTTTTTGTAAAATTCTTTTATCCCGACTGCCAGTTAATAATCTCGCAACGTGCACCATGCCAAAAGCCTCTTTAATCCTAATAATAGCAGACAGAATTTTTTGAGTAATTTCAGTTGCGTCAAATTGCTCTTTTGGATCAAGACAAATATCGCATCCCGCGCAATTTTCTTTTACATAATCCTCGCCAAAATAATTCAAAACATATTTTCTGCGGCAATTTTCAAGCTCGCAAAATTCAACCATTTGTTCAAGTTTTTTATAAGCATTTCTTTGTTGAACTTTATTTTCCATTTGCTGAATAAAAAAACTTTGTTTCATTTGATCTCCGTATGAATAAAAAAGTATACATTCGCTAGGCAAGCCATCTCTTCCAGCACGACCGGTCTCTTGATAATATCCTTCAAGATTTTTTGGCAAATCAAAATGAATAATTAAACGAACATCAGGCTTATCAATTCCCATCCCAAAAGCAATGGTAGCTGTAATAATATCAATTTCATCACGAATAAATTTCTCTTGAGTATCACGACGAATTTTATTATCAAGTCCAGCATGATAAGGCATAACTTTGAATCCCTGCGCTTTCAAATCGTAAGCTAAATTTTCCGTATCTTTACGAGAAAAACAATAAATAATGCAAGATTTATTTTTATGTTTTTTTAAAAAATTTATCAACATTTCAAAAGCATTAATTTTGCGATAAACGTGATAGCTTAAATTACTTCGATCGAAACTAGAGATAAAAATTTTAGCGGCATTTAAATTTAATTGTTGGATAATATCCTCACGTACTTTTTCGGTAGCTGTCGCGGTCAAAGCAATAATCGCAGTCTTCGGAAAAAGTTCTCGAAGTACAATCAAATTTCTATAATCAGGCCTAAAATCATGCCCCCACTGCGAAATACAATGAGCTTCATCAATAGCAATCAAAGAAATTTCAAGCGAAGATAAAAATTCTTGAAAAGATTCATTTGCGAGTCTTTCCGGAGCAATATACAAAATTTTAAGTTCATGATTTACAATTTTTTGTTTGATATGTTCAATTTGAGAAAAATTCAAACTGCTATTAATAAATTCAGCTTGTATTCCGTTAGCCTTCAAAGAATCGACTTGATCTTTCATCAAAGAAATTAAAGGCGAAATCACGATTGTCAGACCATTAAACAAAAGTGCTGGTAATTGATAGCAAAGCGATTTACCACCGCCCGTTGGCATAAGCACAAAACTATCTTTTCCATTCAAGACATTATCAATAATTTCTTTTTGCAAAGGACGAAACTCAGAGTATCCAAAATGTTTTTGGAGCAAAAGTAAAATTTGATCTAAAGAATTTTGCATCATAATTAAAATTTAACGGTTAAAATAAGGAAAGTAAAAATTAAATTTTTTGGATTATTAATATTTTCAGAAGTTTTAACAAGGCTATGATAAAAATTGTATTTTTTTGTAGGGTGCGCAGATCTGCGCACCCTACAAAAAAATACAATTTTTATCACAGCCTTAAAAATCATTAATGTTTTTTTAATCTCAATAATTTTCGTTCACACATAAATTAAATTTATTAAATATAATCTATCCTAAATCTCAATTCTGAATTTTTCATGAACCGAAAATGAATTTTTGATGAATTATTTGTTAAATTCTGATGAATCTATCAAACGAAAATATTTTTATATTTCAAAAGAGATCCCATTATGCGATCTCTCTTAAATAACAATCCTCACAATATACCTTTTCAGAATTTTGAGGAGAATATGTACTTTGTATTTCTTTATTACATTTTAAACAATGTCTTGTCCAAATTGTTCGAGAAGTTCTTAATTGAAATCTATTTTGATATCTTTCATCTGGATGCAGTCTTGGCAAATGTAATTTATATTTTCTGTAAAAATCCAATTCTAATTTTGTAATAATAAATGGGCGATTCGTAGATATGCCCTGATAGGACATATCTACGGGTAAAATCGCCCAATTTAAAACATCGTCGGGAATTTCTTTGATGTTTTGTGGTAACAAATTTGCTGGAATGGTCTTTTCAACATTAAGTTTTTCATCGGTATCTTCTTTCCATTTATATCCTTTTTTCAAAGCTTCTTCTTTTGTTAATGGATAAAATATCGTTGCCACACTTTTGTTAAAATAAAATGGATTCATTGAAATAGGGAAAAAATTTCCAAATTCATTATTTTTTTTCATTTGATCAATAATTTTTGGAACTAATTCTTCATATTCTTCTTTTGAATATTGCTTATTTAAAATGCAGTATTCTTTTTGTCTTAAACCAACACATCCAAAACAATTTTTAATAGTGTAGCAATCTACACAATATGCAGTATTTGTATGATGCTCTCCATTCCAACAACATATTATATTATAAGAAAAATCTACACTTAAGGAATTATAAGCAAGTTCACCTTTGTGTACGCCACTACAAAAACATTGATCTTTTTCTTCTTCTGTTCTGTCTGAATAATAAATATCCTCTGATTTTTGTATGTTAAAAGAATTAACTACATTTTTTGAATTATAAATAAAATTTCCAGCAACATTTTCATTATTTTCGCCTATTATTGATTTATGAATTGCATTTTCAAGAACTTTTTCTCTAAATTTCTTTAAAAATTCTTGAGCATAATCATATGAATTTTGAATTTTATCTAAAGTTTCTTCAAATTCCTGTTTTGTTGCTTGTTTATTCAAAATATAATACTTTTTCCCTCTTAGATTCCAGCATCCAATACAGTTATCACATCGTTTACAGTCAAACATATACCATGAACTCATAGAATTTTGACAATTTTGTCCATAGAAAACTTCATAACACTCATTGCAATCAACGCATTGATAACAAAATTGGCATTTATTGATGAAATGGCAATCAACACATGATATTGAATGATAATAAGTATTCCCATATAAACAATCTTCATTAAACCAACTGCCAAAGAGAAGGTAACAATTTTTGTTGTGTGATGCGTAATTTGTATATGTTGAATTTTCAGATTCAACAACGTAAATATTTGCTTTTGGAACTTTTTTCTCTAATTCACTAAATTGTTCAAAGAAATTTTTTGAAAAATCATAGTTTTGTCCATAATCAAGTGCATTCCAGCAGTCACTCCACCACACTTCTCTATCATAAATTTTATAAGGAGAACTAGGCGGATAATTTGTTATAATATTTTTTCCAGTTTTATCACATTTTCGTTTATAAAGATCAGTTTCATTTCGGAATGAAAGTCGTAAGCGCTGAATTTCTTCAATAGATTGAGTTGGCACAGGAACTCCTATTTTTTTGAAAAAATCTAAAACTTTTTCAGGAAATTGATTTGTTGGCATAAGGATAAAATTAAATTGTAAGAATTTTTACAGTTTTACTTTAACAAAAAATAAATATTATGTCTATAGTCTACCAACTAATATTAAATAATCTTGAAAAGCATTTATTAATACTATATGCTTAAATTGTCGAAAATATTTCCACAACAAAACTCACTTAACCCCTAACCCCTTCTCTCTCTTGAAAAAGAGAGAAGGGGGAATTTAAATAAATTGAATGAATTGCGAAATATGAACTTGAAATTTTATTTGGTAAGTGCATACTCAATT
This sequence comes from Candidatus Peregrinibacteria bacterium RIFOXYB2_FULL_32_7, assembly GCA_001787465.1. GTDB lineage: Bacteria > Patescibacteriota > Gracilibacteria > UBA1369 > GWF2-33-10 > OXYB2-FULL-32-7. Next base: position 7,966 of record MFXJ01000011.1, read on the forward strand.
CAGACTAATTTTATCTTATGAAAGAGCAAAAATTAAATACTGGCTCTATCGTTATTTATGAAGCCAAAGATGGAAATTTGAAAGTGAATGTGAAGTTTAAAGATGAAACAGTATGGCTTACGCAGAAGCAAATTGCCGAATTATTCAATATCGATAGAACAGTTATAACTAAGCACGTTAATAATATATTTAAGACCTTAGAACTGAATGAAAATTTAGTATGTGCAATTTTTGCACATACTGCTTCAGATGGTAAAGTATATCAAACTAAATATTATAATTTAGATTTAATTCTATCTGTAGGATATAGAGTTAATTCCAAAGAAGGGACTCAATTCAGAATTTGGGCAACAAATGTTCTTAAACAGCATTTGGTTCAAGGTTACACTTTAAATAAAAAAAGATTAGATGAGTTAGGACAAACAATTAAATTATTAAAAAATGTCATTGATTCAAAAGAACTTACTTCTGATGAAGCAACTGGACTTTTAAAAGTGATTACTGATTATAGTTATGCTTTAGAAGTTCTTGATAAATATGATCATGAAAATCTTGAATTTAAAAAAATTACAAAAGAAGAAATTTTTCAAATTACTTATAAAGAAGCAATAAAAATAATTAAGGCGTTGAAAGAAAAATTTGGAAAATCAAATTTATTTGGGAATGAAAAAGACGAATCTTTTAAAAGTTCTCTTGGCGCAATTTATCAAACTTTCGATGGAAAATATTTATATGAAAGTGTTGAAGAAAGAGCGGCTAATTTACTTTATTTAGTTGTTAAAAATCATTCATTTTCAGATGGGAATAAAAGAATCGCGGCATTTTTATTTATATGGTTTTTAGAAAGAAATAAAATTTTATATAAAAAAGATAGATCAAAGCGTATTGCAGATAATGCTTTGGTTGCTTTAACCCTTATGATTGCGGAGAGTAAATCAAAAGAAAAAGATTTAATGGTAAAAGTAGTAGTGAATTTGATAAATAAGGAAAATTAATAATTCATTACTTAAAAATGCTTCAAAAATTTCTTTTAAAAATCGGTCTTTCTGAGAAAGAAGTAAAAGTTTACTTAACTTCTTTGCACCTTGGTTCACAGCCAATTTCAGTTATTGCAAAAAGTACAGATTTAAATAGAACAACTTTATATGATATTTTTGGAAGTCTCATTAAAAAAGGTTTGGCAAGTAAAATTGATAAAGGAGCGGCAACATATTTTCAGGTTTTGGATCCGAATAATTTGATGAATTATCTTGACCGTGAAAAAAATGAATTTGTGAGAAAAATTGAAAAAGAAAAATTGGAAATTTCAACAATTATTCCCGCTTTAAAATCTTTGGAAAACCCAATGAGTACTAAACCAAAAGTTAAATTTTTCGAAGGAGAAAAGGGAATGAGACAGGCTTATGAAGATACTTTGACATCTTCCGAGTCAATTCGAGCTTATGCGAATGTCGAGGAAATGCATAAAGGACTTCCTAATTTTTTCCCCGAATATTACAAAAGAAGAAAAAAGGCTGGAATTTTTATTTTTGCAATATGTCCTGATAATAAATATTCAAAAGAACGAAAAAAACTTGATAAAAAAGAAATGCGTGAAATTATTTTGATCCCAAAAAAAGAATATACTTTCTCTCCAGAATTAAATGTTTATGATGATAAAGTAATGATTGCCTCATGGCAGGAAAAAATGGCACTTCTAATTACCTCAAAAGAAATCGCGGATTTGCATAAAAAAATGTTTAATTTGCTTTGGATAAAATTAAAGAAAAAAAATTAATAATTATCAGTTCTAATTAATGTTATAATGTTTTTGGGATAAAAATTGATCATCTTTTCATGAATATAAATTTAACTCCAAAATTTCTGGCAAAAACAAAAGAACTCGAGATAGATTTCAACGATATTGAGGAAAAATTTACGCATGGATCAGGTCATGGCGGACAGAAGATTAATAAAACTGAAAATACCGTGTTTTTGAAAGATCTAAAAACTGGGATCACTGTCAAAATTCAAAAATATCGCGAACGAGAAAAAAATCGTTTATTTGCCTATAAACTTCTAATTAACAAAATTGAAGATTTAAAAAAAGGAAAAGAATCTGAAAAAGCACAAAAAAATTTTAAAATTCGTAAACAAAAACAAAGAAGATCAAGAAAAGCAAAAGAGAAAATGTTGGAAGAGAAAAGAAAGCGTTCAGAATTAAAGAAAATGAGAAGAGGGAAAGAATAAATTGAGGATAATAGAAAATTTTAAATTTCATAAATTTCTGTTAAGCTTTAATTGTTTTTAAAATTGTGCAGTAAATCTAATATTCATGCAAAAATTAAATATCAAAAAAATCGGTATTTTTTCAAAAAAAGGGATTGATTTTAATCAAAAATTTTTTGCCGAGTTAATAAATTTCTTAAAAGAAAATAATAAACAAATCTTTTTTGA